>CAZULX010000392.1:0-5064 GCA_964621335.1 uncultured Streptomycetaceae bacterium | reverse complement strand
GCGCGCAGGACGGCGCGGCCGATCGCCGTGCACTGGGCCATGCGGATGGAGGGCGAGTACCTCGAGCGCGCCGGCATCCCCATGCCGAAGCTGCAGGTCCCGGACGCGGTGCGAAACATCTACCCCGATCTCTCCCATGCGCACGATTGGGAGGCGGCCATCGAGGCCACCTCGTTCGTGCCGGACGAGGCCGTCGCCGAGGTGTGCGAAGCCCTCGGCCTGGTCGGGACGCCGGAGTACTGCGCGGAACGAATCGTCGAGATGAGCAAGCTCGGCGTGCGAAACATCTACCTGATGCCGTTCGAGACTTTCAGCCTGCCCGAGCCCGAGATTCGCGCATTCCGCGACGTCGTCTTCCCGCATCTGCGCGCCGCCGGTCTGCGCTAAAGACGCGTGGATGCGCGGCCTGCTCGCGACGCGTCTATACGACGTTGTCGGCGTGCAGCTGCGCGATCTCTTCCTCCGAAAAGCCGTTCTCGGCCAGCACTTCGTCGGTGTGCTGCCCCAGGCGCGGCGGCATCGAACGGATACTCGCCGGGGTCGCGGACAGGCGATAGGGCGAGGTGAGAACGGCGAAAGGCGGCAACCCGCTCGCCTCGGTGTCGTCGAATGCGTGGAAGAACTTGCGGTGCTCGAGCTGCGGATGGTGCACGCCGCGGGCGAGCGGGAGGACTTCCATCGCGGGGACGCCGGCCTGGTTCAGCAGGGCTTCCCATTCCCCGGCAGTTTTGGTCGAAAGCCTGCGCTCGATCTCTTCATCGAGCGCCTTCAGGTTCTTCGCCACCGCGGCATCCGTGGCGAAGCGCGGATCGCGCGGAATGTCGGCGGCATCGATGGCATTCCAGAGCTTGTCGCGGCGCGTGGTCCCGCCGGCGGCGATCGAAAGATGGCCTTCCCTGCAGCGGTAGGTGTTGCTCACGTAAGCGCCTTTGCCCGAAGCATTGCCCACGAGCGGCGGCGTCTCGTTCGCCGTGATGGCGCGCACGACTTCACCCCCCATCATGGTCATCGCCGTCTCCAGCATCGACACGTCGATCGCCTGGCCCTCGCCGCTGCGGGTGCGCTGGAAGAGCGCGATGGCGATGCCGAGCGCGGCCGCATAGCCGGTGGTGTAGTCGACGATGGTGGAGCCGGTTTTCAGCGGACCGCTTTCCGGCGTGCCGGTGATGCTCATCATGCCGCTGACCGCCTGAATGACGCCGTCGATGGCGGGATCGCTTTTCTTCGGTCCGGTCTGACCGTAGCCCGTGACCGAGCAGAAGATGATGCCGGGATTGATCCGCTTCAGGTCTTCGTAGCCGAGGCCGTAGCGCGCCATGGTCCCGCCCCTGAGGTTCTCGATGACGACGTCGGCATTCTTCGCCAGCCTGCGGAACACCTCCTGGCCCGCCGGCGCGCTGATGGCGAGCGTCATCGAGCGCTTGTTGGCGTTGTAGGCGAGAAAGTTGTGCGCCATGTGCGAATCGTGGAAAGGGGTGCGCAGATTGCCGGACGTGCGCGCGGAATCGCCGCCTTCGGGATGCTCGACGTGAATGACGTCGGCGCCGTGCATCGCCAGTTGATACGCGGCGAAAGGCGCGGCGACGATACGCGCCACGGCGAGGACCTTGATGCCGGTGAATGCGTGCTCGAAGTTCATGTGCTAACCCGGAAGGGCCCCGCGCGTCTTTGTCTGTATCCGGTACACACTGGTGCGCGCCGTGGCGAAGAGGACGCTGCCGTCCTCGCCCCAACCGACGTTGGCGGGCAGCTCGGGCAGGATGATGCGGCCGAGCAAGGTGCCGTCGGCGCGGCACACCCATACGCCGCCGGGCCCGGTGCAGAAGATGTTGCCCTGCACGTCCACCTTCATGCCGTCGGGCACGCCGGGGTCCTTCGAAGACATGTCGAGGAGGATACGGCTCCCCCTGAGACCGCCATCCGGGCCGACGTCGAAGGCGCGGATGTGCTTGTGCGCCGAATCGCAGACGTAGAGAACCGATTCTTCCGGCGAGAACGCGAGGCCGTTGGGCAGCGCGAAGTCGTCCAACAGAAGATAGAGCGCGCCGTTGGACGTGAGGCGATACACGCCGTGGACCGTCAGCTCTTTGCCCGGGATGGACGCTTTCCACCAGCCTTCCGGCCGCGTGACGCCTGGAGTGCCGACCTGCACCGCGTAGGGCGGGTCGGTGAAGTAGATGTCGCCGTTCGACTTCACCACGATGTCGTTCGGGCTGTTGAGCCGCTTGCCTTCGAACTTCTCTGCGAGGACCGTGCGCGTGCCGTCGTCCGCTATGCGCGCCACGCGGCGGCCGCCGTGCTCGGCCGCGAGGACCCGACCCTGACGGTCGAGGGTGAGCCCGTTCGAGTGCCCGGTGGCGAACGTGGTCAGCTGCGGACCTTCCGGCAGGCGGCGCCAGCGCGCGATACGGTTGTTCGGGATGTCGCTGAAGAGGAGCGCGTTGCCGCGCCACACCGGCCCTTCGGTGAAGACGAGACCGCCCGCTACGCGCTGGATGGCGACATCAGGCGCGACGAGATCGTGCAGTCCCGCGTTTCGCAGATCTAACGATGACATGGTGTCCCCCGTGCTGTTGCGGCATTCATTTCATCACACCGGGCGCGCGGGGAGCTCGCCCGCGCGGCCCTCTTCCCTCGCGACGCGATCCAGGACGCGCACGGTCTGCACCGTTGTCGGCATGCCGACGTAGGCGGTCGACTGGACGATCACTTCCAGCACTTCGCGCGCATTGGCGCCGAGGAGGAGGGCGCCGCGGATATGGTTCTCGAGCTGCACCGGCTCGTTCAGCGCGAGGCAGATGCCCACCATCATCAGGAGCCGCGTGCGATCGTCGATGATGCCGCGCGGGTACATCTCGCCGTAGATGAAGTCGAACCAGAGGTGGAGATAGCGCGGATCGATGCGGTCGTAGTTGTTGATGGTCTCGTTGCTCTGGTGGTTCTGCGTGCGGATGCGGGTGCTGACGCCTTTCCAGCCGTATTTCTGGAGTACTTTTTCGCGCCACGCCGTTTCCTCGAGCGACTTCGCGGCGGGCCACTTCAGCCGCTCGTCGGCGAGCGAACGCTCGGGCATGCGTCCATCGAGCGGTAGCTGCGTCTCGGTGATCTCCTCGAGGCGGCCCAGCCGCTCCATGACCTTCACGCAAATGCGAGCGCCGCGCGCGGCTTTGACATAGCCGATGTAGACCGTCGACTGGAGGATGATCTCGAGCACTTCACGCGGCGTCGCTCCGGCCGCGAGCGCGCCCGGAATCTGGCGCTCGAAGTCCTCGAGCTCGCCCATGGCGAGGAACTGGGCGATCGAGACGAGGAGGCGCGTGCGCTCGTCGAGGCCTTTGCGCGCGAACAGCCCGCCGTAGGTGAATTCCAGCCACGAGCGGGTGTAGTGCTGGTCGATCCTGTCGCGCCACTCGACCTCGTCGAGAAAGTCGTCGGGCCGCAACCGCATGCCGTTGTCGATGGCCGCGGTGTCGTACTTCCGCTTCAGACGCTGGATGCGCTGCTCGTCAGTCGTTGATGTCATGGTGATCTCTCGTCCAGAATCCCTCATTCCACGCGCACGTTTGCGATCGTGGCGACTTTTTTCCATTTGTCGATTTCGCTGCGCACGAAGCGCTCGAAATCTTCCGCCGTGCCCGCGCCGATATCGAACCCTGCGGTGAGGAGCGCGGAGCGAACGTCGTCACCTTTCACGATGCGCGCGATTTCGGCGTTGAGCCGGGTCACGATCGCCCGCGGCGTTCCGGCGCGCGTCACCACGCCGTGCCACGTCGCGGCTTCGAAGCCCCGATAGCCCGACTCGGCCATCGTCGGGATCTCCGGAAAGTCTTTCGACCGTGTGCCCGCAGCGATGGCGAGTGCGCGTAGCCGCCCCGACTTGAGGTGCTGGCCCGTGGTGCTCAAGGTCGAGAACGCAAGCGAGATATTGCCGCCGACGAGATCGACCATCAGCGGCGCGCTACCCTTGTACGGCACGTGCACGAGCTTGACCCCCGCCACGCTGCTGAAATACTCGGTGGTGAGGTGGACTCCCGTCGCGATGCCCGGCGTGCCGTAGGTCAGCTGTCCCGGCCGCGACCCGGCGAGCCTGACGAAATCGGCCACCGAGCGCGCAGGGATGGACGGATGGACGTGGAGCACGTAGGGCACCACGGTCACGAGAATGATGGGCGCGATGTCCTTCACCGGGTCGTAAGGCACGCTCGCTTTCGTCACCGGCAGCACCGCGAGCGAGCTGATCGTTCCCATCGCGAGCGTATAGCCGTCCGCCGGCGCGCGCAGCATCGCTTCGGTGCCGATCAGGCTGCCCGCACCCGGACGATTGTCCACGATCACCTGCTGCCTGAGCGACTCCGAGAGCTTCGGCGCGATGAGCCGCGCAACGACATCGGTGTCGCCGCCGGGCGTGTACGGCACGATGAGCCGCACGGGTTTCACAGGATAAGATTGCGCGCCGGCGCCCGCCGCGCAGACGAGCAGTACCACGCCGATGTGCCGCACCCATCTGACCTTCATGTGAGCCTCCCTCCATCCGTGGCGCGTTGCAATCGCCCCGCGTCGATTATTTCACGCAATAATGGCAGGTCTACAGGAGGAGCACATGATGACGACAGACAGGATCGCGTATTCGGTCGTGGAGGGGTGGGAGCAGCTGCCCAAGGGCTACGTCCATCGGGACGTGGCGGGGGTGGCCGTCGACGGTGAGGACCGCGTCTACCTCATCTGCCGCGGGGATCACCCGGTCATGGTGTACGACGCCAAGGGCAACTTCCTGCGATCGTGGGGCGAAGGGGAGTTCACGTATCGGACTCACGGCATCTCGGTCGGTCCCAACGGCACGATCTTCTGCACCGACGACGGCAATCATACGGTGCGCCAGTTCACGCCCGACGGCAGGCTACTGATGACGCTCGGCGTGCTCAATACGCCTTCCGACAGCGGCTACGACGGCAAGAACCTCGACACCATCACGCGCGGCGCCGGTCCGTTCAACCGCCCGACCAACATCGCCATCGGCCCCAAAGGCGATCTCTACGTCTCCGACGGCTACGGCAACGCGCGCGT
>CAZULX010000391.1:0-3354 GCA_964621335.1 uncultured Streptomycetaceae bacterium | reverse complement strand
GACGGGAGCTACGTCTGGGTGCGCCGCACCATGTCGGCCGCCCGCAACGAGAACGGCCAGGTGCGCGACGGCATCAGCGTCGTGGAGGACATCACCGAGCGCAAAGTGGCCGAGGAAGCCGCGCGCAGCGAGCGCCATCTGCTGCGCACGATCATCGATGCGGTCCCGCACTACATCTACGTGAAGGACCTCGACGGTTGCTTCACGCTCGTCAACAAGGCGTGGCTCGACAACAACCGGCTCGCTGCCCCCGAAGCACAGGGCAAGACGGTCCACGACCTCTTTCCACCCGCGCTCGCCGTGCAGATGGAAGCGCAGGACAGGCTGGTTCTCGCCGGGGCGCCCGTGCTCGACACCGAGCACTGGGTCGCCCTCGACGACGGTCCGCCGCGCTGCTGGTCCACGACCAAGGTGCCGCTGCGCGATGCGGCCGGCCAGATCGTCGGCCTCGTCGGCATCAGCCGCGACGTGACCGAGAGCAAAGGCAACGAGGAAGCGATACGCCGCGAGCGCGCGCTGCTTCGCACCATCATTGACGCGCTTCCGGATTACATCCACGTGAAGGACGCGCACGGCCGCATCCAGCTCGGCAATCTCGCATGGCTCAAGGGACGTCGCGTCCTCGATTCCGAGGTGCGGGGCAAGACCGTATTCGACATCTTCCCGGACGCGGCGGCGCAGCGGATGGAAGCTCAGGACCGGGAGATCATCGCCTCGGGCGTCGCAGTGATCGAGAACGAGCAGCCCGTCTACGTGCTCGACGACGCCGGCAACCCCCTGGATCGCTGGTCGTCGACGACCAAGGTCCCGATGCGCGACGACGCCGGCAACATCGTCGGTGTGGTCGGAATCAGCCGCGACATCACCGACCGGCGCCGGATGGAGCGCGAGCGCGCGATGGAGCACGCGGTCTCGCGCGTGCTGTCGGAATCGCGCAGCGTGGGCGACACCATGCCGCGCCTCATACGCACCGTGTGCGAAGCGATGGACTGGACTTACGGCGCGCACTGGGTGTGGGACACCGACAGCGGCACGCTGCGGCGCGCGGCGTGGTGGTGCGAGTTCGAGCCGCACTTCGAGCCCGAGGACGCGCTGTACTGGACGCAGATCGACACGCCGCATACGGCGGGGCTGCTCGGCAAGGCGTGGATCGAGCAGCGTGCGACGTGGATGAGCGACGTCTCCCAGATGCGCGGGTTCAGGCGCATGGCGAGCTGCGCGAAGTTCGGTTTTCGCAGCGCGTTCGCCTTTCCCATCCTCGCCCACGAGGAGCCGGTGGGAGTGATCGAGTTCTTCGGGCGGGAACTCCGCGAGCCCGACGAGGCCCTGCTCCAAGTGAGCGGCGCCATCTCGGCGCAGATCGGGCAGTTCATACGCCGCAAGCAGGCCGAGGAATCGCTGCAGGAGAGCGAGCTCCAGCTTCGCGCCATGTTCGAGAACGCCGACGTCGGCATCGCGATGACCGGCCTCGACATGCGCTACCTGCGCGTGAACGACAAGTACTGCGACATCGTCGGTTACGGCCGCGAGGAGCTCCTGCGGATGCGGGCCTCCGACGTGAACCTCGAGTCGAACGTCGAGACGATGCGCGGGGACCGCGAGCGCATGATGAACGGCGAGCTGCCGGGCATGACCATCGAAAAGCAGCTCGTGCGCGCGGACGGCTCGCTGGTGTGGGCCTCGCTCGCCACTTCGCTCGTGCGCGCCGCCGACGGCGCGCCGCGCTACTTCATCGCCGTGATACAGGACATCTCGGAGAACAAGCGCGCCGCGGAGGCGCTGAAGCAGAGCGAAGAGCAGTTCCGCGTGCTCGCGCACTACGACATACTGACGGCGCTCCCCAACCGGGCGCTTTTCTACGATCGTCTTTCACAGGCGCTCGCGCAGGCGCGGCGCAACCGCTGGTGGCTGGCGGTCATGTTCATCGACGTCGACCGCTTCAAGCACGTGAACGACACTTTCGGCCATGCCGCGGGCGACCAGCTGCTGAAGCAGGTCTCCACGCGGCTCTCCGAGTGCGTGCGCAGCGACGACACGGTCGGACGCCTCTCCGGCGATGAGTTCGCGATCGTGCTCTCGCACCTCTCGGCACCGGTGGACGCGGCGACCGTCGCCAAGAAGATCGTCGACGAGTTGAACCGTCCTTTCCAGCTCGAGGGCACCGAGCTTTTCGTGACCGTCAGCATCGGCGTCACGGTATTCCCCACCGACACCGTCGACCAGGACACGCTCATCCGCAACGCGGACGTCGCGATGTACCGGGCGAAGGACCGCGGGCGCAACAACTACCAGTTCTATACGCCCGAGATGAATCGGCGCACGCGCGAGATGCTGAACATGGAAGGCGAGCTGCGGCGCGCGCTGGAGCGCGACGAGTTCGTGCTCCATTACCAGCCCAAGGTGAGCCTCGCGGACGGGCGCGTCACGGGCGTGGAGGCGTTGCTGCGCTGGCGCCATCCCGAGCGCGGCCTCGTTTCGCCTTCCGATTTCATACCGCTGCTCGAAGAGACGGGTCTGGTCGTGCAGGCCGGCGCGTGGGTGCTGCGAGCGGTGTGCCGCCAGCTCGCCGAGTGGCGCGATAGCGGGCTTAGCCTCGTGCCGATCGCGGTCAACCTCTCCGCGCGCCAGTTCCTCGCGCCGGATCTCGGCGAGAGCATCAGGCACATCCTCGAATCGAACGCGCTCGCGCCGCGCCTGCTCGAGGTGGAGATCACCGAGAGCGCGATCATGAGCGATACCGAGGAAGCCAACCGCACGCTCGAGTACCTCGAAGCGCTCGGCGTGAAAAGCGCGATCGACGATTTCGGCACCGGTTACTCGAGTCTGGGCTATCTCAAGCGCTTCCCGCTCGGCGCGCTGAAAGTCGACCGCTCCTTCGTGAGCGACATCACGACCGATCCCGACGACGCGCACATCACGCAGGCGGTGATCTCGATGGCGCACAGCCTGGGGCTCAAGGTCGTCGCCGAAGGCGTGGAAACCGAAGCGCAGCTGGCCTTCCTGCTGCGCTACGAGTGCGACGAGGTGCAGGGGTATCTGTTCTCGCGGCCGCTGCCGGCGGAGGAGTGCGCAGCGGCAATCGCCGGCGAGCGGCGCTTCGCCGCGATCATCGACTCGGTTCGAGGACGTTAACGAACTGCTATTGCTTTTCCCTCACCCCTGGGAAGATTCTCAGCTGAAACGAAACACCAGCGAAGGCTCCTCCATGCGATCGCGCGGCTTGTGGATGCGCTCGGCCATCGCGAGCGCGTAAGGCGCGCCTTCGAGCAGGATCGTCATCTGCCGCTCGTCGAGCTTCAATCCCGCGCGCAGCGCCATCTGCTCCACCAGGCTGACCGTTCCGGGAGCGAGGTC
>CAZULX010000390.1:0-3031 GCA_964621335.1 uncultured Streptomycetaceae bacterium | reverse complement strand
GACCTTCGCAACGCGAACGGCGGCCAGTCCACCGGCCCGCTCGATTTCGAGCGGCCCTGGGACGCACACACCGATGACCCGCTCGGCCAGCGGGATCACCGGGGTATCGACAGGTTTGTCGTGATGGGTTTTTTCATCGGCAATACGCGCATCTGGAACAAGATGAAGCGGGCACCGGGACGCATCGTCGCGGCGGTGCCCGCGCAGCCCAGCGGGGTAGACCCCAGACACCCGGACTTCTTCATCAAGAACAATCTCGCGAAGTGGGCGCCGGGCCTTCTCTCCAGCCGGCCGGAGATCACGATGGAGATGATCCACAGGTACCTCGACACGATGTACAAAGGCGTCGACTTCGTCCTCACGGTGACGCGCGATTTCGTGCGCAACTGCCAGACCCCCTTGCTCGTCCTGCCTGACGACGTTCCGGCTCACCCGTACGCCGTCGCCATGGAAATGGTGCGACTGGCCCCCAATGCGCAGGTAAGCCTCTTTCCCTGGAAAGATTCGAAAGAGAATATCGCGCTGGCGGTGCGGCACGTGCGCACCTTCCTCCGGGCGCATCGTCCGGCAGTCTGAGGGAAACGGTCAGCTCAACGCGCGTCGCTCGTCCGCGACCGCGTACCGGCATCAGACGGCGTTCCCCGCGGCATGTCCTTCGGCCGTCGCAGCGAGCACGCCTCGCGGCAATGCGCAGTCCCCGACGAGGTGTACTTCGATGCCCGCGGCACGCAGCGGCGCGGCCAGCCCGTCTTCAGGCACGCGCGGCGTCGAGTAGGCGACGAAACCCACGTTCGGGATCACGCTCCGTTCCCCGCTGTATACGTTGGCGTAGACCAGCTTCTCGGCGGAGCTTTCGCTCCACCGCGGCTCGGCAAGAGCGATCACTTCTATGCGCTTTTCGTGAAAGCGCCGCGTGATCGCCTGACGCGTGACCAGGGCGGTTTTCTGCGCGATGTATTCGCGCGGCGTGATCACGATGACGCGCTCGAAGAGCGTGCGCAGCAATTCCGCCGACGCGTAGGTCGCTTCGGTATGGTCCATGTCGAAGATAATCGCGGTGCCGTCCCCGCGTTCGGGTTTTTCGAGAATGTGCAGCATCGCGTTTCGCAGGTCGGGCCAGGAACGCGCTTCCTGCGGCATGCTCTGCGGCCGCAACATGCGCGAGCCCGAGGCCAGGATCACCGCCTGAGGTTCGAGCGCGAAAACGTCCGCGGCGCTCGCATCGACTCCGAGCTCGAAGCGCACACCCGCCCGCCGCGCGGCGTCGAGCTGATAGCCGTAGATGTTGCCGAGCGTCTCGCCTCCCGGCAGCCGCGCGTGGAGCCGCGTTTTGCCTCCGGTTTCCGCGGAGCGGCCGAATACCGTGACGTGATGACCTCGCGCGGCCGCGACCCAGGCCGCCTCCAGGCCCGCGACGCCCGCCCCGATGACGATCACGCGGCGTTTCGTCGCCGCAGGCGCCGGCCGCCAGTCGGCCTCGTCCGGTTCGGCGACGCGCGGGTTGTTGATGCACGCGATGGGCTTGAGATGCGTGTTGATCGTGTCCCAGCAGATATTGCAGAAGACGCAATATCGAATGTCGCGAGTGCGCCCCTGCGACGCCTTCAGCGGCCATGCGGCGTCGGCCAGTATCGGGCGGCCGAGCGCAACCAGTTCGGCGTCGCCCGATGCGATGATGCTTTCCGCTTCGGCGGGCTCGGTGATCTTGCCGAGAGCGACGAGCGGCACGCCGTTGAGCGATGCGCGGAGACCGCGCTCGAGCGCGAGATACGGCAAGGCGGGTGCGTGCGAATCGGGCAGGTGCCGCTCGAGCGCGAGGCCGTGCGTGCCTTGCGCGAAGCACACGTAGTCGACCTCGCCCGAGCGCGTGAGCCGCGATGCGACGATCGCAGCTTCGGCGGGCCCGATGCCGCCGGGAACCCAGTCGTTGCCGGGGAGCTTCAGCCCCAGCAGGAAATCGCGCCCGCACCCCGCGCGAATCGCCGTGATGAGCTCGCGCAGGAATCGCGTGCGGCCTTCCCAGTCGCCGCCGTACTCATCGGTGCGCTCGTTCGACCAGGGCGACAGGAACTGGTGAAACAGGTGACCGTGACCGCCGGAGATTTCCACGCCGCTGAACCCGCATCGCTCGAGTCGCGCCGAGGACGCGGCGAAGTCCTCGATCATCGATCGGATCTCGCTTGGCGTTAGCGCGTGCGGCACGGTCCAGGAGAGATCGTCGGGCAGCGCGGAAGCGCCGAGCGCGTGGGCGCCGATGCCGGTGTTATGGCGGCCGCGCCCGGGATCCTGGATCTGCCCCAGCAGGCGGCAGTCCTCGGACTCGACCGCATCGGCCCAGCGCTCGAGGCCGTCCAGGTTGTCGTCGTTCCCTCCGCGCGCGCGGTACGGCACGTTCGGATGGCGCGCCATGCTGATGGGCTCGGTGACGATAAGTGCCGCGCCGCCTCGTGCGCGCGCCGCGTGATAATCGATCAAACGTGTCGTGACGCGCGTCTCGACCGCCATGTGCGTGTTCATCGATGCGTGCACGATGCGGTTGCGCAGCGTTCTGGCGCCGAGCCTGGCCGGAGAAAAAAGCGACGGATAGTGTGTGGGCGTGTTCATGGGAATTGGGGGAAAATGGGGTCAGGTCCGGATTTCGTCAATCGGCTCGAAATTCGACCTGACCCCATTTTCCCCTGACCCCATTTTCCATTTTCCACAGGAGATGTCCATGATCGAGCTGCATTCCTCACCCACCCCCAACGGCCAGAAGGTCATGATCATGCTCGAGGAGGCCGGCCTCGAATGGAAGCACTTCGACATCAACATCCGTCTCGGCGATCAATTCACGCCGGACTACCTGAAGCTTTCCCCGAACAACAAGATTCCGGCGATCATCGACACCGAAGGGCCGGGCGGGGGCCGCTACACCATGATGGAATCGGGCGCGATCCTCTTCTATCTCGCCGAGAAGACGGGCAAGTTCCTGCCGAAGGACGCGCGCAAGCGCTACGACACGATGCAGTGGGTGATCTTCCAGATGGCGCAC
>CAZULX010000389.1:0-2814 GCA_964621335.1 uncultured Streptomycetaceae bacterium | reverse complement strand
CTTATCGAAGTTCGGCAACTGGCGGATCTGCTTCTTCTCGTGCATCAGCTGCGCGTACGCCTTCGCGCGCCTGATGAACTGGTCGTCGATCTTCCACGTGAGCTCGACGTTGGGCGCCGCGAGCTCGATCGACTTGCGCGTCTGGCCGAGCTTCTGCACCGCCATGTCGACCTTGGCGCTTTCGTTGGCCATCGCGTACTCGGTCGCTTTGCGATGCATTTCCATCATGATCTTCACCAGCTCGGGGTTTTTGTCGATCGTGTCCTGCTTCACGCCCCACACCATGTTGAGCGAGCCGATGGCGGTGCTGTACGGGTACTCGACGATCTTGCCGGTACCGTTCGCGAGGCTGATTCCCGGCCCCGGCTCGGCGCCGACGTAGGCGTCGACGTCGCCGCGCGCGAGCGCGGGCGCCATGTCGGAGAACGGAAGCCGTATCGCCTGGATGTCCTTCACGCTCATGCCTTCGGCCTTGAGGCGCTCGAGGATCACGACTTCCTGCGTGGAGCCCGGCCAGATGGCGACTTTCTTGCCTTTGAGATCCTTGACCGTCTTGATGCTCGATTTCGCGCCCGCAACGATCGCCATGCCGCGGTTGCACTGCGAGGCGAAGACGACGATCGGCTCGCCGGCGGCCGCACCGAGGGTCGCGGCTGCGATGCCGAACGTTCCGAAGTCGACCGTGCCGGTGATGACGGCGTTCTTGCCGTCGGTGGGACTCTCGAACGGGATCACTTCGATCTTGTATCCGGGCGGCGCGAACTTCTCGTAGAAGTACGGCGTGATGCCGTGGATCAGCTTGAGCGTTCCGACCTTGATGACTTTCTGCTGCGCCGTGACCGGTGCTGCGAAGCCGAGCAGGGCGGAAGCGGCGAGAACGGCTGCTGCGGTGCTGAGTAACCTGCGACGCGATGGCATGGGGCGCTCCTTCTTGGAGGACGTTGCACGGCGAAGGCCGCCGCGACCTGCCGCACCCCTTGAGCAACGCTTATGCCAGTTGACGATCTGAAACAAAACATGGGGTTAGGTCGAGCGCTCGCGATGGCCGCGCTCCGTGCTAGTGCGTCGCGCGCTCCGGCGCACGAACTCAGTGCACCGATCGGTATGCGCGTTTGTATTCAAGCGTCGAGCTCGCGCACGAGCGCGGTCAATGCGCCGTCGGGATCCGCGAGCTCTTCGAGTATCGAGAAGTGGTTACGTCCCGGAAGCGCGGCGAGCTCGCCCGGGAGGCCCGCGTGCGCGCGCGCCGCCGCGAACTCGCACGACTGGCGCTGGAGCTCGGGCAGCTCGGCCGTTCCGTATGCGATCGCGAGCGGCGGAGACGATTGCGGAAGATTCAGGAGCGGGCTCAAGGCGCCGGCATCGTGAGGGTTGAGCGCGAGCTTGCGATTGAGGAAGGAGAGTCGTATCGGCTCGAGGTCGAAGACGCCGCTCACCGCAAGGCCTCCCCGCACCGCCGGATGCGCGAGCGACATCGCGGTGAGATGGCCGCCCGCCGACCAGCCCGAGACATACAGCCGGCTTGCATCGGCGCCTAACCGCGCGGCGTTCTGCGCGATCCAGGTGATTGCACTTTGCACTTCCGCGACGATCTCTGGAAGCGTCGCTTCAGGCGCGAGCGTATAGCCGATGCTCGCCACGCTGATGCCGTGCGCGAGCGGACCGCTTGCCAGGAAGCGGAACGTCTCCTTCGCCCGCATCTGCCAATAGCCGCCGTGTATGAAGACGAGCACCGGAGCGCGCTCGCGCGGCGCCCCGAAGAAATCGAGGCGGTTTCGTTCGCGCGGGCCATAACGCAGGTCGAGGTGTTGCGGATGGGCGGCCGCGACCTCGGCGCTGCGCCGCTCCCAATCAGCGAGTGCGCGCGCGCTGTCGGCGACCGCCGAGGTGTTGTCGTAGGCCGCATCAAGCACCGCCTGGTCCATCTCGCGATAGACGTACATGGGAGAAGTATTGCACGGCTCGCGCTGCGGCACGCCGGTTGCCTAGCAATCCGGGCGAGCCATCGGCTCGATACTTTTAAACCGGAGGAATCAGACTATGAATGCATCGACTATCAGGGCGCTCGGCGCGGCCGCGTGTGGCCTCACCCTCGCCGTGTCCGCCCACGCCGCGGAAATGACCATCAAGAAGGGCGAGCCGGCATCGGTCAGCGAATCCGCGCCCGACAGGACCGGCAAGGAGATGAAAGGCAAGAGCGGCAAGGCCGTGATGCCTTCCAAAGGCCCTTCGTCGGTGAGCGAATCGGCGCCGTCGAAGACCGGCAAGGAGAGACCCGGCAAGCTCGTCAACGACAACAAGGACATGCCGAATCCCAAAACGCCTTCGGGAAGCAGCGAGTCGGCGCCGACGAAACCGAGGTAGTGCGCCGCTGGCGCTTGGGCGGCGGGTTCAGTCGAAGAAAGCGAAAGTCCGTGTCTCTATGCTTTCGCGAGGCGGTGCGTCCGCCGGCGTCGCCGGATCGTCGAACGCGCTGTGCGCGGTGAAGCGCGAGAGCTTGCCGGCGTCCGAATCGAACACCTTGAACACCAGCGCCTCGTGGCGCTCCATGCGCGGGAAGTAGTACCACGTGTGCGATGGATTGTGCGCGATGTGGTAGACCTCGCCCGTGCGGTCCTTGTAACGGCGCTCGACCCGGATGAAGCCTTTCTGCGGGATCGAGCGGCCGTCGCAGATGCCGAGCGGATCGATCAGCACCGTGCCTCGAATCGGCCGCCACACCTGGATGATGGCCCAGCGCTTCGCGAACCGGCGCTCGGCTTCCGCGTCGCCGACGATTTCGCGCAGCCGTATCGGCGCGGATTTCTCGGTGTA
>CAZULX010000388.1:0-3688 GCA_964621335.1 uncultured Streptomycetaceae bacterium | reverse complement strand
GTGCCTTCGGGCTCCAGCGTGGCGTCGTCGGCGTACTCGGCCCAAATGCCGCCTTTGACCGGACGGAACACCCACATCAGGTAACCGCGCTGGGCGGCGAGCTGCACGAGATCGTCCGCGTCGGGCGTGTCGGAGACCACGACCTGGTTGCCGTTGATGCCGTAGGGGAACGCGCCGAAGGCCTGCAGGCATTCGAGGGCTTCGGAGCTTTCGGCGCCGGGGCGCATGCAGCCGGGGCGCTCGGCGCGCGCGACGTCCCACGCACCGAGCTTCCATGCCGCTTCCATCGTCGCGAGGTCCACCGTGATCAGCGTCCGCCAGCGATCGTTCAGCTGGAGCGCCGAGCTCGGGATGGGTGTGTAGGAAATCGCCTCGGCTTCCTCCATGTCGACCAGCTTCTCTTTGATGAAGCCGTGCCAGTGCAGCGTCAGTATCACCGGCGTGTCGGGACACGGGACCGCAGCGAGCGTGATGCCCACGAGCGGGAGGTTGGTCGAAGCAAGCTGGTCTTCGATGCGTTCGAGTATTCGCATGAGCGGAAGCGTCTCCTTGCCAGTGCTACACTGAACAAAGCAAACCTGATGCCACTTCACACTACCGTTAACGGCCGCGCTGCCGAACGGTTGAATCCGAAATCGCGCACAACATGCCGTTGGGTATTGCCGCCTGTCACCTTGCGGTGCGCGCGCGTTGATTATTCGTCGGTTTTGAGACCGACCTCGGTCGCTCCGCCCCCCAAAAACTTTTTTAACCGCGGCCTTTCCGAAATGCAAACCAGCACTCGCAATGACATGCTGCTAAAACGCAGCCTCGCTGCGGTGTGGCACCCGTGCACCCAGATGAAGCAGCACGAGACGCTGCCGCTCGTTCCGGTCGCATACGCGAAAGACTGCTGGCTCTACGACTTCGACGGGCGCCGCTATCTCGACGCGGTGAGCTCGTGGTGGGTGAACCTCTTCGGCCATGCGAACCCGCGGATCAACGCGGCTCTCATCGAGCAGTTGCGCGAGCTCGAGCACGTCATGCTCGCGGGCTTCACGCACGCCCCGGTGGTGGAGCTGTCGGAGCGGCTCGCGGTGCTCACCGGCGGCACCCTCGGCCACTGCTTCTATGGCAGCGACGGCGCGTCGGCCACCGAGATCGCGCTCAAGATGAGCTTTCATTACTGGCGCAACAGCGGGCGTCCGCAGAAGACGCGGTTCGTGAGCCTCGCCGCCAGCTATCACGGGGAGACGCTGGGAGCGCTCGCGGTCACCGACGTCGCGCTGTTCAGGGACGTCTACGCGCCGCTCCTGCGAGCGAGCACGCAGGTGCCGAGTCCCGACTGGCGCCTCGCCGAACGGGGCGAATCGCCGCGCGATTTCGCGACCCGCTGCGCCGGAGCGCTCGAGCGGCACCTCGAAACGCACCACGAGGAGACTGCCGCGCTGATCGTCGAGCCGCTCGTGCAGGGCGCGAGCGGCATGGCGATGTACGACGCGGAGTACCTGCGGCGCGCGCGAGAGATCTGCGATCGGTTCGAAGTGCTCCTGATCGCCGACGAGATCATGACCGGCTTCGGCCGCACCGGCACCTTCTTCGCGCACGAGCAGGCGGGGATCACACCGGATTTCCTGTGCCTCTCGAAAGGCCTCACCGGCGGCTATCTTCCGCTGTCGGTGGTACTGACGCGCGATTCGATTTACGAAGCGTTCTACGACGACAAAGTCACTCGCGGCTTCCTGCACTCGCACTCGTACACGGGCAACGCGCTCGCCTGCCGCGCGGCGCTCGCGACGCTCGATATCTTCGAAGCGGACAAGGTGATCGAGGCGAACCGCGCCAAATCCGCCGCCATCACGACTGCGGCGCGGAGGCTCGCCGCACACCCTCGCGTGCGGGATTTCCGCAGCATGGGAATGATCTGGGCGTTCGAAGTCGAGAGCGGCGACAGCCAAGTCGGACGGCGCATCTACGAAGCGGCGCTCGCGCGCGAGATACTCCTCAGACCGATCGATCGGACGGTCTACTTCATGCCGCCGTACACGATGAGCCCCGACGAGCACGAGCTTCTGGTACAGCGCACGCTCGAAATCGTAGAATCGATCTAACACTCATACGCACAGGATCGCGAGCATTCATTGAGCACCGCTGCAAGGCTCTTATGCTGTGCGCTCGCCCTCGCGCTCGGTCTGGCGAGTCTCGCATCGCACGCGGCGCTGCCCGCTCCCGTCGCGAAAGCGCTTGCGGCGGCGGGCATACCCGAATCCGGCGTCGCCCTCTACGTGCACGAGATCGGCTCTGCGCAGCCGGCAATCGCGCACGCGCCGGAGAAGCCGCTCAATCCCGCCTCGGCGATGAAGCTCGTGACGACCTACGCGGGGCTCGAGCTCCTCGGCCCCGCCTACGCCTGGAGCACCGATATCTATGCGACGGGCCCGCTGCAGGGGGACGTGCTCGCGGGGAACCTCGTCATCAAAGGCCATGGCGATCCCAAGCTCACGCTCGAGAGCTTCTGGCTCATGCTGCGCAACCTGCGCGCGCGCGGCGTGCGCGAGATCCAGGGCGACGTGGTGCTCGACCGCACTCACTTCGCTGCCGGGGATTTCGACCCGGCACGCTTCGATGGGGATCCGATACGGCCATACAACACCGGACCCGACGCGCTGCTCGTGAACTTCAAGGCGGTGACGGTGCAGTTCATCCCGCAGTCCGAAGCGCGCAGCGTGCGCCTCATTGCAGAACCGGTGATGGACGCGCTGCAAGTCGTCAACAACGTCGTGCTCGCCGAAGGGCCGTGCGGCGACTGGGTCGCCAAGCTCAGGTTCGAGCCTCAGGGAGGCAGCGAGGCGGCCCGGCTCGTGATCTCCGGCCCTTACGCGCGGGAGTGCGGCGAGCGCGCCCGCAGCTTCAGCCTGCTATCGCATCGCGCATACGTGGCTGCGCTTTTCACCCGGCTCTGGCGCGATCTGGGCGGAACGCTCACCGGCACTGTTCGCGACGGGCAGGTGCCGCCCGATGCGAGGTTGCTTGCGAGCGTGCGCTCACCTGCGCTTTCCGAAGTGGTTCGCGACATCAACAAGTGCAGCAATAACGTGATGTCGCGGCAGCTTTTTCTGACGATAGGCGCGCTCGGCGCGGGCACGCCCGGCACGATGGATAAAGCCCGGGGGGTGATCCGGCAATGGCTCGCGCAGAAGAGTCTCGCGATGCCCGAGCTCGCGATGGAGAACGGGTCGGGCCTCTCGCGCATCGAGCGCATCAGCGCGCGCAGCATGGGCGAGATGCTGCTGGACGCTTTCAGGAGCGCGGTCATGCCCGATTTCGTGGCTTCGCTGCCTATCGTGGCGGCCGACGGCACGATGCGTAAACGCCTCGCCAACGCCGATGTCGCGGGCCAGGCGCACATCAAGGGCGGGACGCTCGCGGGCGTGCGCGCGATCGCGGGCTATGTGCTCGATGCGCGAGGCCGGCGTGTCGTCGTCGTGTTCATGGTGAACCACGCGAACGCGGGCAACGCGCGAGATGCGCAGGATGCGCTGCTGAGGTGGGTCTACCGCAGGTAGGGGCGGCGCTCGCCTTCGCTCGGGCCCGGCCGCCCCACGAACAGACGGAAACCGAAGGTTTCCCTCCGTAACCTCCTTTCCTTAGGTTGCGTGTCGGAGCGGCAGGTCCGACACGCTGCTACAGCCCGAGCTCGCTCCACATC
>CAZULX010000387.1:0-5183 GCA_964621335.1 uncultured Streptomycetaceae bacterium | reverse complement strand
GGCGAGCAGGCACGACACTGCGAAGCTCTTGTGGTCGAGGCTCAGGCGGCGTAAATCCGGCGGCTGTGCGGGGAAGGATCGCGTTCTTACCTTGGGGAGATCTCGCTTTGCGCCTGAAAGGGCGGCGGTGCAAGCCGTCAGCGAGAAGTCAGCAGAGGTCGTAGTAGCCGCCTGGCACCAGAAGTCTGCGCAAGCGGAGCGGTCGGTGAAGCCGGGCGCGCCGAGGGCAGCGGTGAAGCATGGCCAACGTGTTGCTGGACGAGGTTGACCGCGCACTGGAACAGCAAGGCCATCGATTCGTGCGTTACGCTGATGACTGCAACGTATACGTGCGCAGTCAGCGGGCGGGCGAGCGGGTGATGTCCGGGCTACGAAAGTGTTACGCAAAACTGCGCTTGAAGGTCAACGAAGCCAAGAGCACGGTGACCGGTGCGTTCGGACGGAAGTTCCTCGGCTACAGCCTATGGCGAGGGCCGAGGGACGAAGTCAAACGCACGGTCGCCATCAAGGCACGAGCGGCGTTCAAGCAGCGGGTGCGGCGGATGACCAAGCGAAACGGCGGTCGCAGCATGGGCGAGGTGGCGCAAGAGCTGAGAAGCTATCTGCTGGGCTGGAAGGCCTCGACGAATGGTTGCGGCATCGGTTGCGCGCCTTGCAGCTCAAGCATTGGCGGCACGGTGCGACGATATATCGTGAGCTGCGGACGCTGGGGGCGACCCCGGAGCACGCCGCACGGATCGCCGGCAACGCGCGGCGCTGGTGGCGTAACAGCCGCTACGAGCTGAATCGGATCATGCCTATCGGCTACTTCGACCGGCTCGCGGTAGCGCTGCCGAGCGTAGCGAGGTGCCGCGGCCGGCCCGGTCAATCCCAGGGTGGCGCGCGGCCCTTCGGGTTCGCGATCCGCCCGTCGGGGCGTTTGAGCGCCGCGATCCCGGCCATTTCGTCCGCGGTCAGCTCGAAATCGAACACCTGCAGGCTTTCGGCCATGTGCTTGGCGTCCGCGGAGCGCGGTATGGCGGCGACGTTGCCCTGCTGCATGAGCCACCGCAGCGCGACCTGCGCGATCGTCCTTTCGCGCCTGCGCGCGATCCCGGCCAGCACCGGGTCCTGGAAAAGCCGCCCGCGCGCGAGCGGGCAGTAGGCGGTGAAGACGATGCCCCAGCGGCGGCACGCCGCGAGCACTTTCGACTGGTCGAGATAGGGGTGGTACTCGGCCTGCAGCGTGGAGAGCGGCTCCGGACACAAGCGCATCGCTTCTTCGACGAGCGCGATGTTGAAGTTGGCGACGCCGATGTGCCGGGTCTTGCCCTCGCGCTTCGCCTTCGCGAGCGCGCCCATCGTCTCGGCAAGCGGAATGTTGTCTATCGTGGGCCAGTGGACGTGCAGCATGTCGACGTAATCGACCTGCAGGTTCTCGAGGCTTTCGTCGACCGAGCGGGCGAAATCGTCGGCGCGCAGGTATTCGTGCGAGACCTTGGTCACCAGGAAGATGTCCTCGCGAGGCACGCCCGAGGCCTTGATGCCTTTGCCCACGCCTTTTTCGGAGCCGTACTTCCACGCGGTATCGATGTGGCGATAGCCCAGCTCGAGCGCTTTCGCGACGACGTCGGTGCAGTCCCCGAGCTGCGAGGTGCCGAAACCGATCGCGGGGATGTTTGCGCCGTTGGATGAGAGGACGGGAATCGAAGGCTGGCCCATGGGCTACTCCACGCGCACGCCGGCTTCGCGGATGACCCTCCCCCATTTCACCAGCTCGGATTTGAGGAAAGCCGCGTGTTTCTCGGGAGTGTCGGCGTCGCTCTGGTCGATGCCCTGCTGCAGCATGCGCTTCTTGAACTCCGCTGCGTGCATGATCTTGTAGATGTCGCCGTGTATGCGCTTCACCACCGCGGGCGGCGTGCCCGCGGGCACGTAGAGGCCGCTCCACGTCGCGGTGTCGAACCCGGGTATCCCCGATTCGGCGACGGTCGGAAACTCGGTCGCAAGCGGCGAGCGCTTCAGGCTAGTAATCGCGAGCGCGCGCAGCTTCCCTGCGCGCACGTGCGGCAGGACCACCGGAAAATTGGAGAACATGTAAGGAATCTGGCCGCCGAGCAGATCGGCGACGCCGGGGTTCTCGCCTTTGTACGGCACGTGCGTCACACGCACCTTGAGCGAGGTGTTCAGGAGTTCGCCCGCCATGTGCGGCGTGGAGCCGAAGCCGCCGGAAGCGTAGGTGAGGGTCTTCGCGTTGTTTTTGACGAACGCGGCGAATTCCTTGAAGTCTTTCGGCGGCAGCGAGGGATGGACCACCAGAAGCTGCGGCGTCGAGCCGATTACGGCGATGGGCGAGAGGTCCTTGCTCGGGTCGTAACCCACTTTCTTGAAAATCAGCGGTGCGACCACGATGCTCGTCTGCGGCGAGACGAGCAGGGTGTAGCCGTCGGGCACCGCCTTGGAGGCGAGCTCGGCGGCGATCATGCCGCTCGCGCCGGGACGATTGTCGACGACGACCTGGATGCCCCAGACCTTGTTCAGCTCCTGCCCGAAGATGCGCGCGGTCAAGTCGGTCGATCCGCCGGGCGCGAATCCGACGAGTATCCGCACCGTTTTCGCGGGATAGGTCTGGGCGTGTGCGCCTAAGGACAGCAGCACAGCGACGAGTGCAACGGCGATTCTCATGAAGCTCCTCCTCCGTGGTGTCTACTCCGGATTCGAGCTTACACTAGCGGAAACCAGGGGAGGAGCATCACACGTTGCCAAAGGAGGACGTTTTGGATCGAGGAATCAGCATCGCATGGTACGACCTGCCTGAAAACGGCCGCGAGCAGTATCTCGAATGGCTGCACGGCACTTACATTCCGAAGCTGCTGAAATACCCGCGCGTGCTGTGGGCCGCGCATTACAAGACCGTGGAAAGCATCGGACCGCTCCCGCGTTTGCGCCATACCCAGGACGCGTCGGTGCCCACCGGCTATCGCTACATCTTCATCCTCGGCGCGCAGGACGCGCACGCCTTCTCGGCGCTCACGCCGTACAACCTCCGGGGCAGGATCGATCCCGCCGACCAGAAGATGCTCGCGATGCGCATCGGCGAGCGCCTGAACGTCTTCACCGAAGAGGCGCGGGTCGAAGGCCCGGACGCGAAGCAGCGCGAAGGCCAGTACACGCCCGCGCCGTGCATACAGCTCGGCAGTTTCAACTCCGGCGCGTACGACCAGGAAGACGAGCTCCTGTCGTGGTATGCCGATTATCGCCTGCCGTTGATGGGCGAGATGCCGTCCTCGATCGGGATGCGCAAGCTCTCTTCGGTCTCGGGGTGGGCCAAGCACGCGGTGCTGTACGAGTTCACGTCACTGGAAGGCCGCGAAAAGAACTTCCGCTCGCACGAGCACAAGGATCCGAAGCAGGCGGCATGGACCGAGGAAGTCGTGGCGAAGCTCGTGCACGGCCCCGGCTCGCCCAACGTCGCCGAACGTATTTTCCCGGTGTCGCGGGCGTCGTGACTTCAGGCGCCGGAAGAGGCGGTTCGTAACGGCATACTGGCCGACAACCCTGCAAAGCGCTACGGATACTCATGAGCACATCGGATTACGAACGCGCACTCATCGTCGGCGCGGGCCCCGGTTTGAGCGCGTCGCTTGCGCGTCTTTTCGCAAGTGTAGGCATGAAGGTCGCTCTCGCCGCGCGGCGTCCAGAGAAGCTCGCGGAGCTGTGCGCGGAGACGGGCGCGCGCGCATTCGCGTGCGACGCGGTGAAGGCGGAGGAGGTGAAGCGTCTCTACGCGGAAGTCGAAGCCGCGATGGGCGAGCCCGACGTCGTGGTCTACAACGCGAGCGGCCGGGTTCGCGGGCCGCTCGTCGACCTCGACCCGGCTGAGGTCGAGCGTGCGATCGCGGCGAGCGCTTTCGGCGCTTTCCTCGTGGCGCAGGAAGCCGTTCGCCGTATGCTGCCGAAGAAGCGCGGCGCCGTCCTCTTCACCGGTGCCTCGGCGAGCGTGAAAGGCTATGCGCAGTCGGCGTCTTTCGCGATGGGCAAGTTTGCGCAGCGCGGGCTCGCGCAGAGCATGGCGCGCGAGCTTCAGCCCCAGGGCATACACGTCGCGCACTTCGTGATCGACGGCGGCATCGCGCAACCCGGGCGCACCGCATCGGGCCCCGACGCGCTGCTCGATCCCGACGCGATCGCGATCAACTACCTGCACGTGCTGCGCCAGCCGCGCAGCGCCTGGACCTGGGAAATAGCGCTCCGTCCATGGACGGAGCGGTTCTGACGACTGCCCTGCTCCATGCCAAAGCGATCCGTGCGCTATCTGTCGCAGGCGGATACCCAGGCTCTTCTGAAATGGCCCGAAGTGATCGCGTGTCCGGCCGGTTCAACGAAATGATGGAGCTCTACTGGCAGATCAACCCCGCGCGGGTCGCGCAGCGCACGGTGAGCGCCACCTACGCCGGCGGCGCGGCATCCTGCACCGCATGGTCTGGAAGTACCAGGCGTGGTTGAACGGCTTCAACGGCGGGCCGCTGCGCCAGCCGACGATGAAAATCCGCGATCCGCACATGCGCCAGCTGAGCGACGGGCTGAAGCGGAGCGGCCTCGAAGTCACCGCCGACCCCGACAGGGAGTTCTTCGTCGGCCGCAATCCGATGTAATGGATTCCGGGTCGACGCCCGGAATGACGTCACGGGGGGCCCACGCCCGTGTCTGTTGCCCCATTATGCACACGCAGTTGACGGGACTGCTCACCGACCTCGAGCTCGTCAAGAAGTAGCCGCGTCCGCGGGCGCGATGATCGGCGCCGACGGGCGCGCGCGCAGGTCGCGCTTGCGCATGTGCGCGAGCAGCACGCTCAAGCCGACCCCGATCACGCACAGCGCGGAGATGCCGAGGAAACCCCACTTGAAGCTTCCGCTCGTGTCCTTCACGACGCCGAGCACGTATGCGGACGCGAGCGCGCCCAGGTTCGCGAAGAGATTACCCACGCCGGTGACGAGACCCGCGGTGCGCGATCCCAGCACTTCGACCGGAACCAGGAACAGCGGCCCGAAGTAGAAGTGGATGAATATCGAATTGACCGCGATCACGAGCAGGACCACGGGCAGCGACTCGACCGTGACGAGGAGCGCCGAAGTGCAGGCGAGTATCGCGAGCGAGCCTCCGATCACGAGCGGCGGGTTCTTCAGCCGGTCGGAAACATAGCC
>CAZULX010000386.1:0-2753 GCA_964621335.1 uncultured Streptomycetaceae bacterium | reverse complement strand
CGTTGTAATAGGCGTTGTTGGAGCCGGTGATCGTCATCGTGCCCGCCACCATCGTGAGGATGCCTTCGGCGGTGATGCTCTCGTGATCGTTGATGTTGTGCGGGCCTTCGGCGGCGATCACCGTCACGGTGCTCGCATCTTTCGGAAAGCCGAGCTCGACGTGCAGCGGCTCCCACGGGCTGGCGGCTTCGTTCTCCGCGACGCAGAAAGTGAATTTCGCAGGCGTGCCGGCGGTGGCCATGTCGCCGGTGCCGGGAATCGCGGCGCCGATGTTCACGAGCGCGAGGCGCACCGCACGGCCGATTGCCGCGTTGGCGCGATAGTAGTTGCCCATCGCGTTCTGGCCGGCGTTGATGCCGACTTCGCTCGCGATCGGCCCGTTGAAGATCAGCATGGGCGTGCACGGATGCGTGGTCGCCTGCGTGCCGTAGAGGTTGTACGGCTCCTCGGCCATCGCTTCGAGCGCCAGCAGCACCAGCGGAAAATACTCCGGCTTGCAGCCCGCCATCACCGCGTTCGCGGCCACGCGGATCGGGGTCGCGGCGCCGAAGCGCGGCGGTATCTTCACCACCGGGCGCTCGAGATCGCGGTCGCAGTAGGCGAGCATGCGCTCGACGCGCTCGGGCGTGGGCGGGATGACGGGCAGGCCGTCGCTCAGGCCTCTTTCGCAAAGGAATGCGTGTACCGCCTCGGGATCGTCGTCGCACTCGAGCAGCGCCCCGGGTGCTTTCAGCAGGTTCTCGAGCGAGCTCAAGACTGTTTCTCCTTCACGACTTTCAGGAGCTGCGGCAAGGCAACGCTTGCGCGTTCGCGCACTTTGGTCATGTCGAGGCCGCCGAGCGGGTGCTGGATTTTCAGCAGCGGGAGATCGGGCACGCCGAACACTTTGGCCTGCGCGCTGCCGAGCTTCATGAACGTATCCGAGCACACCACGGCGGCGATCAGTCCGCGCTTCGTGAGCTGTGCCATGTCGTGGACACTCCACGACGTGCACGAGCCTCAATCGGCCATCGCGCTGATGACGAGGTCGGCCTCGTTCGCGAGCTCGTCGAGGATCTGATCGGTCGCAGGACGGCTGGAGGCCGGCTTGCGCTTCACCACCACCGAATCGACCTTGAACTCTTTCTTCACGCCTTCGACGATCAGATTCAGCAGGTGGTCGGCGTTGGCCTTGCTGTTGTCGAGCACGCCCAACCGGATGCCGCCGCGCCTGAGCGTGCGGCCGGAATCGAGGTTTTTCGTCTCTTCCATCGGCGCATCGGGCGCCACGATGAATATTTTCGCCATGCATGCCTCCTTTCAAATCATTGCAGCGGGATCCCGGCCGTCTTGATGATGCCCGCGTAAAGCTTCAGCTCGCGCTCGACGTGGGCGGCGAGGTCCTTGCCGTTGCCGGCGACCACATCGTTGCCGAGCGCGACCAGTTTCTCGTTCACATCCTTGATTTTCAGCACCCTGAGGAACTCGCTTTCGAGCCTGGCGCGTATCGGCTCCGGCGTGCCGCCCGGCAGGAAAATGCCCATCCACGTCGAGAGCTCGAAGCCCGGGTAGACCTCCGCCATCGTCGGCACACCCGGCAGGACGGGCGAGGGCTTGAGCGAGGTCACCGCGATCGCGCGCAGGCGCCCCGCGCGGATGTACGCGAGCGGCCCCGAGACGTTACCGAACATGACCGCGACCTCTCCCGCCATCAAGTCGACGTAGGCCGGCGCGACCCCTTTGTAAGGCACGTGGTTCAACTTCACTTTCGCCACCGATTGCAGCAGCTCCATGCCGAGGTGCGTGGTGTTCCCGACGCCGGCCGTGCCGTAGTTGACCCCGCCCGGGTTGGCGCGCGCGAGCGCCACGACGTCCTTCACGGTGCGCACGGGCAGCGACGGGTGCGCCATCAGCACCATCTGGGCGGAGGTCAGGAACGCCACCGGCGAGAGGTCCTTGCGCGGGTCGTAGCCGAGCTTTTTGCGCAGTACCGGATTGATCGTGATCGGGCCCGAATTGCCGATCAGCATCAGGTAGCCGTCGGGAGGCGCCTTCGCGACGACCTCCGCGCCGAGGCTCCCGCCCGCGCCGGAGCGGTTCTCGACGATCACGTTCTGACCGATGGAGAACTGCGCCGCGAGGATGCGCGCGATGGCGTCGACCGGGCCGCCCGGCGGATAGGGCGCGAGCAGGCGCACCGGCTTCGCGGGATAGTCCTGGGCAGCAGCGGTGGGAACGGCGGCAACGAGTGCGAGCAACAGCCAGCGTAGCGTGCGCATGATCTCTTCTCCTCGAACGATGATAGGCGACGGTGGTCGGGAAATCCTGAAACGGCTTATCGGCCTCTTCGGGCTGAGCAGGGGTTTATCTTAACCGTGGATGGGGCGGAGCGCGCGGGTGCCGGTGTCAGGCGCCGGAGCGATGACCATGCTTTGTCGATTTCCAGCCCCGCCGGACGACTATAGGTGTTTCCAACCCAAAGAAGGAGAGCTCGAATGGCCAAGTACGTAGACGGTTTCGTGGTTCCGGTGCCGAAAAAGAATCTGCAGGCGTATCGCAAAATGGCGCAGAAGGCGGGACGGGTCTGGCGCGAGCACGGCGCGATCGATTTCGTGGAGTGCGTCGCCGACGACGTGAAGCCGGGGAAAGTCACCTCGTTCCCGCAGACCGTGAAGCTGAAAAAGGGCGAGACCGTGATGTTCTCGTACATCACCTACAACTCGCGCGCGCAGCGCGACCGCGTCAACAAGAAGGTGATGTCGGACCCGCGCCTG
>CAZULX010000385.1:0-9132 GCA_964621335.1 uncultured Streptomycetaceae bacterium | reverse complement strand
GCCGATGAAATCCGGGCCCAGGCGCCGCGCAAGGCCCTCGCGCGGGAGCGCGAGGCAGTCCGCAACCGTCCTCGCGCCGACGTTCTGCAGTAGTGCGAGCGTTTCAGGCGCAGCGTGCATCACTTCGAGCGGCAGGTCGGGAAGGCTCGCCTGCAGCGCATCGTCGTGGCGCAGCCGCACCGCAAGCCCCGCGCGAGCGAACCACTGCGCCGCGAGCGGCGTGGGCGCGCACGCGATCGTCGGCGTGAACCCGAGCGCGCTCAGGCCTGAGACCAACTCGGCCCACAAATGCTTGAGCCCCCTGAAAAGCGTGAGCGAGCCTTCGATTTCGAGCAGGATTTCGGCGGGACGCGCGATGCTGACCGCCGGCGTGAACTGGATCGCCCACGCCGCGACGCGCTCGAGCGCCGCTTCCTCGGCACCGGTGTCGCGGGGGACGATTCGAAGCTCGGAAGCGAGCGCAGCCGCGGCTGCGGCCGGCATGCCGGAGCTTACGCCGAGTTTTCGCGCCGCTTCATTGCACGCGACGAGATCGCCCGCGCCGTCCGCTACCGCGAGTGGATAAGCTTCCTGCGCCGCGCGCGCGCGCGTGAAAACTTCGAGGGGCAACGAAGCGAAGCGCAGCGCCAGCCACAGCATGACTCATCCACGCGGAAGTGATTACGAGACTGCTGCGAGCAGCGGCTGGCGGGCTTCGGGCTGGCGCGCGGGTTTCCTGCGCTGGGCGTAACCGTACAGATCGAGCACGACCGGCGGGGGCAGACCGCCTCCGCGGCGCTTCAGCACGCGAACGACCGTTCTGCCTTCGGCGCGCGAGACGTGCAGCCTCAACGCGGCGGGCGTAGCGGGTGCGGCGCGCGCCGAGCGAAAAAGAAAAAGCGTAGTGCCAGCGCTTTCCGCGGCGAGCTGGAGCCTGCGCAGGCTCCGCTCGTGGACGTGGTCCTGCCACAGGAGCACGGCGCCGCAGCACGAAGCGCGCAGCGCCTGCTCGCACGCCCACAGGTTGTCTTCGGCCGCGCGCGTCTCGACGAGCAGCAGGCGCTCGAGCCGCACCCCGTGCGCGGCGAGCGCCGGCGCATACGGCACGTGCAGCGGCGCAATGACGCTCACCCAGCGGCCGGCCTGGGTGAGCCTGGCCGCAGCGGGCATCGTGAGCTGCACTTCGCCCACGCCGGTGCGCTCGGCGTAGATTTCGGTGATCGCGCCCGCCGGCCAGCCGCCGCCGGGCAATTGCGCGTCGAGCTCGGCAAAACCCGTCGATACTCCGGGCGCGACGCGCGCGCAGTCGGAGCCGCGCCAGACCGCGGGGTGGTTCAGGATCGCGTCGAGGGCGGCACCGTTCACGCGGGCGCCTTCGCCGCGCACTGCACTGGATGCGAGGGGGCTCATAAAGCGCGCCCGTTGCGGATGACGCCGACAGCGATGCCTTCGATTTCGAGCGCTTCGCGCTTCAAATCGACGACGCGGGTGGCGAAATCCGGGTTTTCGGCGATCAGCTCGACCTTGTCGCGGTGCTTGCGGATGCGCTTCACCGTTACTTCGTCGTGCAGTCGTGCGACCACGATCTGGCCGGAGCGGAATTCGGTCGTACGATGCACAGCGAGGAGATCGCCTTCGAGGATGCCGGCGTCGCGCATGCTCGAGCCCCGCACTTTGAGGAGGTAGTCGGCACTGGGCGTAAAAAGGGCGGGGTCGAGCTGATAGCGCCCTTCGACGTGCTCCGAGGCGAGGATCGGCGAGCCCGCGGCGACGCGCCCGACCACGGGAACCCCCGGCGGCTGCTTCAGTCTGATCCCGCGCGAAGCGCCGGGAATCATTTCGATCACGCCTTTCCGCGCGAGGGCTTTGAGATGCTCTTCGGCGGCGTTGGGCGAGCGGAAACCCATCGCGGTGCAGATTTCGCTGCGGGTCGGCGGGTAGCCGACTTTTTCGGTGTGCTGCTCGATCAGCTTGAGTATTTCGGCCTGGCGTGCGGTGAGCGTGTCCATGGGCGTCTCCTTGCCTGTAATTATATACAGTAAATGCAGGCAGGCAAGACCTCGAAACGCGCGCGCAACTGCCGGTAAAAGCTGCATTTGTCTTGGTTTGCCGAGTGATTTTTGTTACACTTCAAGGCTCTGTGGAGAAGAATGGGCGGTTCGCCCATTTTTTGTTTGTGGTGCGGAATTTTTAGCGATGGACCTGCAGCAGACGCTGGAATCGACCTTGTCGGGCATGGGTTATGAGCTCGTGGACTTCGAGCGCTCGGGCAAAGGCAAGCTCCTGCGGGTCTATATAGACAAGGCTGGCGGCATCAACGTCGACCACTGTGCCGAGGTGAGCAGCCATTTGAGCCGCGTCTTCGCGGTCGAAGGGATCGATTACGACCGCCTTGAGGTTTCGTCGCCGGGGCTCGATCGGCCGCTCAGGAAAGAGCAGGATTTCGTGCGCTACGCCGGACACAAGGCGAAGATCAAGCTGCGTGTGCCGCTGGAAGGGCAGAGGAATTTCGTAGGGGTGTTGCGGGAGACTCGCGCAGGCAAGGTCGAACTCGAAGTGGACGACGGCAAGACCGTGTCGCTCGAGCTCAAGAACCTGGACCGCGCGCGGCTCGTGCCGCAATTTGAGGCGTTAAGGGAGTCGAGATGAGCCGCGAAATACTGTTGCTGGTGGATGCGCTGTCGCGCGAGAAGAACGTCGACAAGGAAACTGTCTTCGGCGCGCTCGAGCTCGCGCTCGCCTCGGCCACCAAGAAACGCTTCCAGGAAGACGTCGACGTGCGCGCCTCGGTCGACCGCGCGACGGGCGATTTCTCGTTCTTCCGCCGCTGGCAGGTGGTGCCCGAAGAAGAGTTCGAAGTGCCTTCGCGCCAGTACATGCTGCGTGAAGCGCTGGAAGAAAACCCCGACATGAAGCTCGGCGACTTCCGCGAAGAGCCGCTCTCCGGGCTCGAAGTCGGCCGCATCGGCGCGCAGACGGCGAAGCAGGTGATTCTCCAGAAAATCCGCGACGCGGAGCGCGAGCAGATCCTGAACGATTTTCTCGCGCGCGAAGAGTCGCTCGTCACCGGCGTCATCAAGCGTATGGAGCGCGGCAACGCGCTGATCGAGTCGGGGCGGCTCGAGTCCGTGCTGCCGCGCGACCAGATGATCCCGAAGGAGAACCTGCGAGTCGGCGATCGCGTGCGTGCGCTCATCTGGAAAATCGACCGCGCGGCCCGCGGCCCGCAGTTGATCCTCTCGCGCACGGCGCCCGAATTCATCACCAAGCTCTTCGAGCTCGAAGTGCCCGAGCTCGAAGACGGCCTCCTCGAGATCAAGGCGGCCGCCCGCGACCCCGGCTCGCGCGCGAAGATCGCGGTCCATTCCAACGACAAGCGGATCGACCCGATCGGCACCTGCGTGGGCATGCGCGGCTCGCGCGTGCAGGCGGTGACTTCCGAGCTCGCGGGCGAGCGCGTCGACATCGTGCTCTGGAACCCCGATCCCGCCCAGTTCGTGATCAATGCGCTCGCACCCGCGGAAGTGAGCCGCATCACGGTGGACGAGGAAAAGCACAGCATGGACATCGTGGTCGAAGAGGTGAACCTCGCGCAGGCGATCGGGCGCAACGGGCAGAACGTGAGACTCGCGGCCGAGCTGACCGGCTGGGAGCTGAACATCATGACGCTCGAGGAATCGGAGAAGAAGACCGTCGAGGAGACCACGCGCATCCGCGCTGTCTTCATGGAGAAGCTCGACGTCGACCAGGAAGTCGCGGACATCCTGGTGCAGGAAGGTTTTTCCACGCTCGAGGAAGTCGCTTACGTGCCGCTCACCGAGATGCTCGAGATCGAATCGTTCGACGAAGCGACGGTGAACGAGCTTCGCAGCCGCGCGCGCAACGCGCTGCTCACGCAGGCTATCGCAAGCGAAGAGAAAGTCGAGCACGACATCGAGGACCTGCTGAAGGTCGAAGGCATGGACAACGATACGGCACGGCTCCTCGCATCCAAAGGTGTCAGCACGCAGGAAGAGCTTGCCGACTACGCGACGGACGACCTCGTGGAAGCGACCGGGCTCGACGAGGAGCGCGCGAAGGAGCTCATCATGGCCGCGCGCGCGCCGTGGTTCGCGGAAGACAACGCATGAAAACCTACGACGCGCCCGCAGCTGAAGCTGCGGCCGCAGAAAATCGCTTAGGCGCCTTGCGGCGCTATATTGGATTCATAGCCGGTTCACAAAGACTTTGATGGCGCAAATCAACTTAACGCAATTCGCTAAAGAGCTCGGGCTGCCGCCCGCGCTGCTGATCGAGCAGCTGCAGGCGGCCGGCGTCACGCGCGCGCTGACCGACGACACGTCGCTCACCGAGAAGGACAAGACCCAGCTCCTCGACTACCTGCGGCAATCGCACGGAGCGAAGGAAGCGAAGCAGAAGATCACGCTCACGCGCAAGCAGACGACCGAGATCAAGAAATCGGACAGCACCGGCAAATCGCGCACGATTCAGGTCGAAGTGCGCAAGAAGCGCGTGCTGGTGAAACGCGATGCCGTCGAGCCCGAGCCGGTCGAGACGGCCAAAGTCGTTCTCGACGCATCGCAGGTTGCGCTGCGCGAAGCGGAAGCGAAGCAGCACGCCGAGCTCGCCTCGCGCCAGGCCGAAGACATCGAGCGCAAAGCCGAGCAGGAAAGGAAGAAGAAGGAAGCCGTCGCCGAAGCGAGCGCCGTGGAAGCACCGCCTCCGCAGCCGCAGGAAGCGCCGCAGGCCGCACCGGCTCCGGCCCCCGCCGTGGCCGCGGCGCCTGGCGGTGCGCCGGTCGAAGGCACGCTGCACAAGCCGACCACCAAACCCGCGGGCGATAAGAAGACCGCCAAGAAACCCGCCAAGCAGGTCGTCTGGCGCGACGAGGCGGCGAAGCGCCGCACGATCAAGACCCGCGGCGACTCGGGCGGCGTGTCGGGCTGGCGCGCGCGCAAGACGGGCCGCCACGCCGCCGCGCACGAGGAAGGCGATGGTCAGCACGCGTTCTCGGCGCCGACCGAGCCGATGGTGCGCGATATCGTGATCCCGGAGACGATCACCATCGCCGATCTCGCCCACAAGATGAGCGTGAAAGCCGCCGAAGTCATCAAGACGATGATGAAGCTCGGCACCATGGCGACGATCAACCAGGTGATAGACCAGGACACCGCGATGATCGTGGTCGAGGAGATGGGCCACAAGGCGGTTCGCGCCAAGCTCGTCGATCCCGACGCGTACCTGGCCGAAGAGCATCAGGCTGCGCACACGGAGTTGAAACTCGAGCCGCGCGCTCCCGTCGTGACCGTGATGGGCCACGTCGATCACGGGAAAACGTCGCTGCTCGACTACGTGCGCCGCACCAAGGTAGCGAGCGGCGAAGCAGGCGGGATCACGCAGCACATCGGCGCTTATCACGTCGAGACCCCGCGCGGCATGATCACGTTCCTCGACACGCCGGGCCACGAGGCATTCACCGCCATGCGCGCACGCGGCGCGAAAGTGACCGACATCGTCATTCTGGTGGTCGCTGCCGACGACGGCGTCATGCCGCAGACGGAGGAAGCGATCGCCCACGCCAAGGCGGGTAAGGTGCCCATCGTCGTGGCGCTCAACAAGATCGACAAGCCCGAGGCCAACGCCGAGCGCGTCATGCAGGAGCTCGCGGCGCGCGAAGTCGTCCCGGAGGAATGGGGCGGCGACACGCAGTTCGTGCAGGTCTCCGCGAAGACGGGGCAGGGGATAGACAACCTGCTCGAGCGTTTGCTGCTGCAGGCCGAAGTGCTGGAGTTGCGGGCGCCGCGCGAGGCTTTCGCCAAAGGGATCGTCATCGAATCGCGGCTGGACAAGGGCCGCGGTCCGGTCGCCACCGTCCTCGTTCAATCGGGCACGCTGAAGCGCGGCGATGTGCTGCTGGCGGGCGCGGTGTTCGGGCGCGTCCGTGCGCTGCTCGACGAGACGGGCAAACCGATCGAATCCGGTGGCCCGTCGATTCCCGTGGAAGTGCTGGGATTGTCGGACGTGCCCGCGGCGGGATCGGAAGTGATCGCCCTCGGCGACGAGCGCAAGGCGCGCGAGATCGCGCTCTTCCGCCAGGGCAAGTATCGCGACGTGAAGCTCGCGAAGCAGCAGGCGGCCAATCTCGAGAACATGTTCGACCAGATAGGCGAAGGCAAGCGCACGCTGACCCTCATCATCAAGGCGGACGTGCAGGGCTCGTACGAAGGCCTTGCGCACGCGCTCGCCAAGCTCTCGACCGACGAAGTGAAAGTGAATATCGTGCATTCGGCGGTGGGCGGAATCACCGAGTCGGACATCAATCTCGCGCTCGCTTCCAAAGCGGTGGTCATCGGCTTCAACACGAGGGCCGATGCGGCAGCCCGCAAGCTCGCCGAGTCGAGCGGCGTGCAGATCCGTTACTACAACATCATTTACGAAGCTGTCGACGAGATCAAATCCGCCCTTTCGGGCATGCTCGCGCCCGAGCGCAAGGAAAACATCCTGGGGCTGGTCGAGATCAGGCAGGTCTTCAAGATCTCCAAGGTCGGCGTGGTTGCCGGCTGTTACGTCACCGAAGGGCTGGTGCGCCGCAGTGGCAAGGTGCGGCTGCTGCGCGACAACGTGGTGGTCCACGACGGCGAGCTCGATTCGCTCAAGCGCTTCAAGGACGACGTGCGTGAAGTGAAAGCGGGCTTCGAGTGCGGTCTTTCGCTCAAGGGTTACAACGACATCAAGGTCGGCGACCAGCTCGAAGTGTATGAAGTCGTGGAAGTCGCACGAACCCTGCAGTAGAAGGGATGTGCGATTCGGAATCGAGGATTCAGCCGCCTTTGCTGAATCCTGAATCCAGCTCCTGAATCCTCGCAGGTATGCCCAAGGATTTCCCTCGCACCCGCCGCATCGCCGAGCAGATTCAGCGCGAGCTGGCGGAGCTCATCCGCACGGAGCTGAAGGACCCGCGTGTGAACGGGTTCGTCACGATCACCGACGTCGAAGTGAGCGCGGACCAGTCGCACGCCAAGGTCTTTTTCACCGTCCTCGGTGACGCCCCGAAGATCGAGGAGACGACGCAGGGACTGAAGCGCGCGGCCGGTTTTCTGCGCAGTCAGCTCGCGCAACGCATGCAGCTGCGCACGATCCCCCAGCTCGATTTCAAGTACGACGCCTCGGTCGAGCGCGGGATGAAGCTCTCGCGCCTCATCGACGAAGCCGTCGGCGGCGGTGCCGTCAAGCCGTCCGGGGAGTGACTGCAAGCGGCCGGCGGGCGCAGCGCGATGCAGTCGACGGCGTGCTGCTTTTCGACAAACCGTCCGGCATCACTTCGCAGTCCGCGGTCTCGCGGGTAAAGAATCTCTACAACGCGGCAAAGGCGGGCCATACCGGCACGCTCGATCCGGCGGCGACCGGGTTGCTGCCGATCGCTCTGGGCGAGGCGACCAAGTTCTCGAGCGCGCTGCTCGACGCGGGCAAGGGCTATCTCGCGACGGTGCGGCTCGGAATCACGACGACCACCGGAGACCTGGAAGGCGAAGTCACCGCACGGGCGCCGGTCGACGTGGATCGCGCGCGCATCGACGTGGTCCTGCCGCTGTTCCGCGGGCGCATCACCCAGATCCCGCCCATGCACAGCGCGCTCAAACATCAGGGCAAGGCGCTTTACACCTACGCCCGGCAGGGGCAGGATATCGAGAGACGGCCGCGTGAAGTGACGATTTCGGCCCTCACCGTCGAGGATTACGCCGCGCCGGACCTGGTGCTGACCGTCGCCTGCAGCAAAGGAACGTATATCCGCGTGCTTGCTGAAGACATCGGGCGCGCGCTGGGCTGCGGCGCCGTGCTCGCCGCCCTGCGGCGCATCCGGGTGGGCCGTTTCGACATCGCCGACGCGATCGACCTCGAATCGCTCGTCGCGTTGAGCGCGCCTGAGCGGCTGCGAAAATTGCTGGCAGTGGATTGCATGCTCGCCGAGTTGCCCGAGTTCAAGCTCGACCAGGCCCAGGCCTGTCGTATCGCCGCAGGCCAGACCATTGAATGCGCGGAGTTCTTCGCCGCCGGAGTGGTGCGCCTGTTCGGGCCCGAGGGCGATTTTCTCGGCATCGCCGAATCCGCCGGCGGCGGCGTCCTCCAGCCTCGCCGGCTGGTTGCGACCAAAGCCATTAAAGGTTGAGAAAACGCGTACTTACAGAGTAAAATAGCCCGATTTTCAGCCGGAGAAGCACAGATGGCCGTACACACTACGCAGAAAGCCCAGCTGGTGCAGGATTACCAGCGGGCACAGGGCGACACTGGTTCTCCAGAGGTCCAGATCGCGCTCTTGACTGCGCGTATCACCGATCTTACCGAGCATTTCAAGACGCACGTGAAAGACCATCACTCGCGCCGCGGTCTGCTCCGCATGGTGAGCCGTCGCCGCAAGCTCCTGGATTACCTCAAGCAAACAAACGCCGACAAGTACAAGGCGCTGATCGAGCGGCTCGGGCTGCGCAAGTAATCGATTCCCACATGGGGTCCGCTCGCCGCGTTGCGATACGCATAACGAGCTTCGCGGCGCGCGTGGCGCAGCCGGATCTCCTCCCCCTATAACCCGAAGACCGCGCTCGCGGTCTTTTTCGTTTCCCCATAAAGGACAAGATGAACCGAGTAACCAAGACTATGCAATGGGGCGAGCGGCAGCTGACGCTCGAAACCGGCGAGATCGCCCGCCAGGCGAGCGGAGCGGTTCTCGTCAACATGGACGACACGGTGGTGCTGGTGACGGTGGTCGGCGCGCCCAACGCGAAGGCCGGGCAGGACTGGTTCCCGCTCACGGTCGATTACCAGGAACGCACCTACGCCGCGGGCAAGATCCCCGGCGGCTTCTTCAAGCGCGAAGGGCGTCCTTCGGAAAAAGAGAGACTCACGTGCCGTCTCATCGATCGCCCGATCCGGCCGCTTTTCCCGGAGGGCTTCTACAACGAAGTCCAGATCGTCGCGACCGTGATGTCCTCGAACAACGAGGTCGATTCCGATATCGCGGCGATGATCGGCGCATCGGCCGCGCTCGCCGTAGCCGGCATTCCGTTCGACGGCCCGATCGGCGCCGCGCGCGTGGGCTATGCGAACGGCCAGTACCAGTTGAACCCGACCGCCACCGAGCTCAAGACTTCGCAGCTG
>CAZULX010000384.1:0-3203 GCA_964621335.1 uncultured Streptomycetaceae bacterium | reverse complement strand
CGCGATCACGGTGTGCTTGTTCGCCGGGATGTTTATTCCAGCAATACGGGCCATTCAGTCAGTCTCCGAGGGTAGCGTCGGGCGCGCGGAAAACGCGAAATATTATCCCAAAACTGCCCATAAATCAATAATGAACCAAAGTTCGCCTGTCAGCCCTGGCGCTGCTTATGGCGCGCGTCGGAACAAATGACACGAACCACGCCATTGCGACGGACAATCTTGCAATTGCGACACATTCTCTTCACGGATGCGCGTACTTTCATCTCTAATCTCCGTTGACCGGCCTTAACGAATCTGGCCGGACCGGCCATAACCCTTGAGGTTGGCCTTCTTCATCAAGCCTTCGTACTGGTGGGACATCAGGTGCGCCTGCAGCTGCGCCATGAAGTCCATCGTCACCACCACGATGATCAGCAAACTCGTCCCGCCGAAATAGAACGGGACGTTCCAATAGAGGATCAGGAACTCCGGCAGCAGACAGACGGCGGTGATGTACGCGGCGCCCCACATGGTCAATCGGGTCAATACGCCGTCCACGTAATCCGCGGTCTGCTTGCCGGGCCGGATGCCGGGGATGAACGCACCCGACTTCTTCAGGTTCTCCGCGGTCTCGCGCGAATTGAACACGAGTGCCGTGTAGAAGAAACAGAAGAAAATGATCAAGCCCGCGTACAGCATCACGTACAGCGGCTGGCCGGGCGACAGGCCGGTTGCGAGTGTCTGCATCCAGCCGAGGCCCTCGCTCTGCCCGAACCAGCCGGCGAGCGTGCCCGGGAACAGGATGATCGACGACGCGAAGATCGGCGGAATCACGCCCGACATGTTCAGCTTCAGCGGCAGATGGCTGGTCTGTCCCGCGTACACGCGCCGGCCCTGCTGGCGCTTCGCGTAGTTCACCGTGATCCGGCGCTGCCCGCGCTCGACGAACACGACGAATGCCGTCACGAGAATCGCCATCATGAACAGCACCAGCACCAGGAACGGCGCCATTTCTCCCGTCCGGGTCAGCTCCAGCGTGCCGCCAATCGCCGACGGCAAGCCCGCGACGATGCCCGCGAAGATGATGATCGAAATACCATTGCCGATGCCGCGCTCGGTCACCTGCTCGCCGAGCCACATCAGGAACATCGTGCCGGTCACGAGCGTCACGGTCGCCGTGAACACAAAGCCGAAGCCCGGCGCGATTACCACGCCCTGGTTCTGCAGCGCGAACGACGCGCCGAGCGACTGGAACAGCGCAAGGAACAGCGTGCCATAACGCGTGTACTGGGTAATCTTGCGCCGACCGGCCTCGCCTTCCTTTTTCAACTGCTCGAGCGTCGGGATTACGACCGTCATCAACTGCATGATGATCGACGCCGAGATGTACGGCATGATGCCCAGCGCGAGGATGGACATACGCTCCAGCGCGCCGCCCGAGAACATGTTGAACATGTCCAGGATGGTCCCGCGCTGTGCCTCGAACATATTCGCGAGCGCGACCGGGTCGATGCCCGGCACCGGGATGTGCGCACCGATCCGGTAAACGATCAGCGCGCCCAGCACGAACAACAAGCGATGCTTGAGCTCTGTGAGGCGCCCGATCTCCCCGAGACCGGCGGCTATGCTGGCGTCTCCGCGTGCCACTTAGTCCTCGATCTTGCCGCCGGCGGCTTCAATCGCCACACGCGCCCCTTTCGTCACGGCAATGCCGCGCAGGGTCACCGGCTTTTCAATCTTGCCGGATGCAATCACTTTCACGCGCTCGGCCTGCGCCGGCACGACACCGGCGCTCTTCAGCGCCAGGATGTCGATGACTTCGTCGTCGAGCAGCATCAATTCGTGCAGGCGCACTTCGGCCGACGCACGCGCCATTGCCGAGCGAAAGCCCACTTTCGGCAAGCGGCGCTGTAGCGGCATCTGGCCGCCCTCGAAGCCGACCTTGTGATAGCCGCCCTTACGCGCGTGCTGGCCCTTATGGCCACGGCCCGCGGTCTTGCCAAGGCCCGAGCCAGGGCCGCGCGCGACGCGCTTCGGCGACTGCTTCGAGCCGGCGGCCGGCGATAGCTTGTTCATACGCATATCAGACTTCCTCAACCTTGAGCATGTACGAAATGCTGTTGACCATGCCGCGGTTCTCAGGGGTATCCGCGACTGTGACTTCGTGATGCATCCGCCGCAGCCCCAGGCCGGAAACCGTCGCCTTGTGCGCGGCGAGACGGCCGTGCGGGCTGCGGATCAGCTTGAGCTTCAGCTGTTTCGTCTTCGACTTGGCCACGACCTACCCCTTGATGTCTTCGAGCTTGAGCCCGCGCTTGTCCGCGATATGCTCCGGCGAGTGGATCGCGGACAGACCGTTAATCGTCGCGCGCACCACGTTAATCGGGTTGCGCGAGCCGGTCGACTTCGCGAGCACGTTGTGCACGCCCGCGACTTCGAGCACCGCGCGCATCGCACCGCCGGCGATGACGCCGGTACCTTCGGATGCCGGCTGCATGTGCACGCGCGTCGCGCCGTGCGTCGCGTTGACCGCGTAGTGCAGCGTGCCGTTCGTGAGGCTCACGCGGCGCATGTTCTTGCGCGCCTGCTCCATCGCCTTCTGGATGGCGAGCGGCACTTCGCGCGCCTTGCCATAGCCGAAGCCGACTTTGCCGTTACCGTCGCCGACAACCGTCAAGGCGGTGAAGCCGAACTGCCGGCCACCCTTGACCACTTTCGCGACCCGGTTGATGGTGACGAGCTTCTCGAGGAGGCCGTCGCCCTTGTTGTCCATTTGTGCCATGTTTAAAACTCCAATCCGCTTTCGCGCGCTGCATCCGCCAGCGCCTTGACCCGGCCGTGATAGCGGAAGCCGGAGCGATCAAATGCAACCTTCGTGATGCCGGCGGCCTTCGCTTTTTCCGCAATCGCCTTACCGACCGCAGCCGCGGCCGCGGCGTTGCCGGTGCCCTTCAGGCCCTTGCGGATATCGGCCTCGACGGTCGACGCGGAAACCAACACGCGCGAGCCCTCGGGCGCGATGACCTGCGCGTAGATGTGGCGCGGCGTGCGAAACACGCACAGGCGGTTCGCGCCGGATTCGCGGATCCGGGCGCGGCCGCGAGCGGCGCGACGCATTCTTGATTCTGTCTTTTCGTGCATGTCTGGCTACCTGTGCCTTACTTCTTCTTGGCTTCTTTACGGACGACGTGCTCGTCTGAGTAACGCACGCCCTTGCCCTTGTA
>CAZULX010000383.1:0-2692 GCA_964621335.1 uncultured Streptomycetaceae bacterium | reverse complement strand
GCAAAGCGGCGACACGCTCACGCAGAAGCCCACCGGGAGTGGCCTGGGACTGGTGATCTCGCGCCAGATCATCGAGCGTTTCGGCGGCCGCCTGTGGGTGGCGAGCGCGCCCGGCTCGGGTTCCACGTTCTCGTTCACGCTGCCGGCGCGGGAAAGCGCGCCCGCCTCGCACCGCGACCCGGTTCCCGCGGCGGCCGGGAGCCTCTGACGTGAAACGCGTCCTCATCGCCGAAGACGAGCCGAGCATCGTGCTCTCGCTGGAGTTCCTGCTGCAGGAAGCCGGCTACGAGGTCTACGTCGCGGCGAACGGCGCGAAAGCGCTCGAGCTCGCGGAAAAGCACCGCCCGCACCTGATCGTGCTCGACGTTATGCTGCCGATCGTGAACGGGTTCGAAGTCTGCCGCGGCATACGCGCCAGCGCGGAGCTCAGGGACACGCGGGTACTCATGCTGACGGCCCGCGGGCGCGAGCACGAGGTCGCGCGCGGGCTCGCTCTGGGCGCGGATGCTTACGTAACGAAGCCGTTCGCGACGCGGGAGCTCATGCGCCTCATCGAGGAGCTGATCGGGCCCGCGGCCGCCGATCAGTGAGCGGCGTAGTCGAGCAGGTAGCCGCGGCCATAGAGCGTCCTCACGGTCACCCCCGCGCCGCTGATCTTCTTGCGCACGCGATGAACGTAGACCTCGATCGCGTTCTGGCTCACTTCCCGGTCGTAGCTGTAGAGCTGCTCGACCAGATGTTCCTTGCTCACCACGCGCCCGAAGCGGTGCAGCAGCACTTCCAGCACGCCGGTTTCGTGCAGCGACAGGGGCACGGCGCGGCCTTCGACGGCGGCGGTGCGCCCCACGGTGTCGAACGAGAGGCTGGCGTAGGTCACGACCGGTGGCACGGCGCCTCTGCCGCGGCGCAACAAGGCGCGCACGCGGGCGAGCAGCTCGTTCAGGCTGAAAGGCTTCACGATGTAGTCGTCGGCGCCGAGGTCGAGCGCCAACACTTTTTCCTCAGGCTTCTCGCGGCCTGAAAGGATCAGCACCGGCATCGTCGGATTGCGGCGGCGCAGCCGCTTCAGCACTTCGAAGCCGTCGACCTTGGGCAGGCCGAGATCGAGGATGAGGAGGCCGAAGACGTCGTCTTTCAACGCCTCGTCCGCGGCGGCGCCGTTTGACACGCGATCGACCGCGTATCCGGCTTGGCCCAGCGCGAAGCTCAAAGCTTCGGCCAGCGACTGATCGTCTTCGGTGATGAGTACGCGCACCGCCCCTCCCGCAAAGACTCGCCGCAGGTGGAGGCGCTTGTTGTCTTGCGCCGGCCTTGGGACCGATCGCGCCGCGCACCCGGGGTCGAGGTCTATTCTAGGGCGCGGTTCAGGATTTTGTAAGACTTTTGCAATAGCATGACATCCGCAAGTCATCACAAGAAAAATGTCCGTAGCGGCTCGCGTTGAGCGCGGCTCGCCCAACCAAGGAGGACGCTCCATGGAGTTATCTGCCAAACATCACGAATACTGGCGCAGGAATCTCGTCATCACCGCCGTGCTGATGGCGATCTGGTTCATCGTCACGTTCGTCGAAGGCTGGTACGCGAGAGAGCTCAATAACTTCAGCTTCCTCGGCTTCCCGCTCGGTTTCTACATGTCTGCGCAGGGATCGCTCATCGTATACGTCGTCATCATCTGGTTCTACGCGCGCTACATGAACAAGCTCGATATCGAATACGGCGTCGACGAAGGAGAAGACAAATGAGCGAAGTCGCCTTCAGTCAGCGGTCTTTCAACACCCAGCTCAAGCGCTATTACAGCGTCTACACGGGCGGCTTCCTCACTTTCGTCATCCTGCTCGCGATCGCGGAGCAGATGGGGCTCTCGCGCGCCTACATCGGCTACACGTTCCTGTTCGCGACGATCGGCCTCTACGCCATGATCGGCATCATGAGCCGCACGGTCGAAGTCGCCGAGTATTACGTTGCCGGCCGGCGCGTGCCCGCTTTCTTCAACGGCATGGCGACCGGCGCGGACTGGATGAGCGCAGCCTCGTTCATCGGCATGGCCGGAACGCTGTACATCTCCGGTTTCGACGGCCTCGCCTTCGTCATGGGGTGGACCGGCGGATACGTCCTCGTCGCCCTCTTCCTCGCGCCCTACCTGCGCAAGTTCGGGCAGTTCACGATTCCCGACTTCCTGGGGGCGCGTTACGGCGGCAACATCGCCCGCACCATCGGCATCGTCGGCGCGGTCATCGCGTCGTTCGTGTACGTGGTCGCGCAGATCTACGGCGTGGGCATCATCACCAGCAAGTTCACCGGCCTCGCGTTCGAGGTGGGTGTATTCGTGGGCCTGGCCGGCATACTCGTTTGTTCATTCCTGGGTGGCATGCGCGCGGTCACGTGGACCCAGGTCGCGCAGTACGTGATTCTCATCATCGCCTATCTGACGCCGGTGGTGTGGCTGGGCATAAAGCACACGGGGATACCGGTCCCGCAGTTCGCCTACGGCCAGACACTGCAGAAAGTGACCGAGCTCGAGAAGAAGATCACCGCCGACCCGAAGGAACAGGAAGTCCGCGGCATACTCAAAGCGCGAGCGGATGCGGCGACGGCGGCGTTGAAAGACCCGGACAAGGGTTTCGCGCAAGGCCGCACGGACGCCGAAAAGCGCCTCGCCGACCTGAAGGCATCCGGCGCCCCCGAGCCGCAG
>CAZULX010000382.1:0-3307 GCA_964621335.1 uncultured Streptomycetaceae bacterium | reverse complement strand
CCTGTTCGGCACTTTCGACACGCTGGGCTGCGAGGTGAGCTTCGTCGACGCCACCGATGTTGCGAACGTGGCGCGGGCCATCCGCCCCGACACCCGGCTGGTATTCGTGGAGACCATTGCCAATCCACGCACCCAGGTCGCGGATCTCGCCCGCATCGGAGAGCTTTGCGCCGCGCGGGGTCTGCTCTACGTGGTGGACAACACGATGACCTCGCCGTTTCTATACCTGCCGAAGGAGCACCAGGCAGGCCTCATCATCAATTCATTGACGAAGTGCATAGGCGGTCACGGCAATGCGCTGGGCGGAGCGGTGACGGACACGGGCCTCTTCGACTGGACGCGCTTCCCGAACATTTACGCGAGCTACAAGAACGCGAAGCCCGCGCTCCGGGGCATACAGCAGATACGCAAGAAAGGACTGCGCGACGCGGGCGCCACGCTCGCCGCAGAACCGGCGCACCGCATCGCGACCGGCGCCGAAACGCTGGCGCTGCGGATGCAGAAGGCCTCCGATAATTCGATGGCGCTCGCGCGTTTCCTCGCCGGGCACGTCAAAGTGACTAAAGTGTATTACCCGGGTCTCGAGGATCATCCGCAGCACGCGCTCGCGAAGGCGCTTTTCAAGGCGTACGGCGCGCTGATGAGTATCGAACTGGCCGACGGCATCGACTGCTTCGATTTTCTCAACCGGCTGAAGCTGGTGATTTCGTCCAGCCATCTGGGCGATAACCGCACGCTCGCGATTCCTGTCGCCCACACCATATTCTGGGAGATGGGCCCGGAGCGCCGCGCCGAAATGGGCATCGCCGACTCGCTGATCCGGCTCTCGATAGGCATCGAGGACGTGGACGACCTGATCGGCGATTTCAGGCAGGCGCTGGGGTAGTCTGGCCGCGGCGGCCGCGATGGCTGCTGCGGCATAACGTCTCCCGCTACTTCGGCGGCCTCGCGAACAGAAAGAACAACGACCCCAAACCCGCCATCACCGCCAGGATCGTAAAGCCCACGCGGTAGTCCCCCGTCCAGTCCGCAAAGGCGCCGGCCACCATCGGCCCGGCAATGTTGCCGAAGACGGTGATGAGCGACGACAACCCGATGATCATGCCGATCGAGCTGCGGCCGAAGTAGTCGGCGCGGATCGCCTGCATGAAAGGGCCGCGCAGGCCCCAGGCGATGCCGTGTATCAGCACCGACGCGGTGAGGATCACAGGGCCCGTCGCGAAAGTCAGCATCAGCATGCCGGCTCCGTGACCGAGCATGCACGCCGCTGCGACGAGCCTCTTCTCGAATCGGTCGCCGATTCCCCATCCGATCACCACCCCGAGAAATTGTCCCACGGTGACAAGGGTGAACACGATCGAAGCCTGCGCGAGCGAATAGCCGAGCCCTTCTTTCACGTGGGTGATTGCGTGCACGTTCACCGCCGCCACCGCGAGCAGCGCGAACGCGTGGCCGAGCGAGATCAGCCAGAACGCGCTGGTGCGCAGCGCCTCGCGCGTGGTGAACGCACGCCGCACCGGCGCCGCGGCGTGCCCCGCGGTTGGCCTCGGCGCGGGCGGCACGCCATCCACCGTTTCGCCGTAATCCTCGGGGCGGTTGCGCATCACGCTGGCGAGCGGCCATCCGACCAGGATCGCGACCACACCCGAGCCGAAGGCGGTCGCGCGCCAGCCGTAAGTCTGTATCGACCACGCGACGAGCACCACGAAAATGCCGCCGACCGCCTGTCCGAACTGGCACATCGAAAGCGCGCGTGCGCGCTTCTTCTCGAACCAGTGGATGATCGCGATGCTGACCGGCATGTTGCTGAACATGGCCGCGCCCAGCGCGACCACCACGAACGCCGCGTAGAAACCCGTCAGGGTCTCGATTTGGCTCATGAGCATGAAGCCGATGCCGAAGATGACGACACCGGCGCGAAGTATGCCGCGCGTGCCGAAGCGGTCGATCATCCAGCCCAGCACGGGGCCGAGGATCGCGACTTCGGTCGATTTGAGCGCGGCTGCACCGGAGAGGGCGGTCTTGCTCCAGCCGCGCTCCTCGACGAGCACTGCGACGTAGGCGCCGAACGCCTGGTTGAGCAGCAGGCTCTGTAGAAACTGCAATGTGCCGCCGGCGCCGACGATGCGCCAGCCATAAAAGATTTTCTTCATGGATAGTCCCCGAGGATAACGCAAGCGAGCGCGCTCTCACCGGCGGGCTTAAACTCGAGCACTGGCGTCGGAGGCGGCGCGCCACTGCGAGCGGCGGTACAACAAACCCGGGACTACTCCAATGACACTGAAAATCGAACGAGTCGAAGTATTCGGCGTGGCGATGCCGCTGGTGGGCACGTTCACGAGCGCCGGCGTTTCCAAAAGCGCGACCAAGTGCGTGGTCGTGCGCCTCACCGCATCCGACGGCACGATCGGCATCAGCAGCATCGACCCGTCTAGCGTCGCCAAGTCGCCCCACACCGGGCCGGAGCTGGCCGCGGCGATCCGCGAGCGCCTCGCGCCGGCGATCGTCGGTCAGGACCCGGCCAACATCAACGCCATCATCGAGCTCACCGACAAGCTCACGCCCACGCAGCCCGGCGCGGGCGCCGGCGTCGAGATGGCGTGCATCGAGCTCACGTGCCGCAGGCAGGGCATCGCGCTCCACACATGGCTCGGCGGCGCCGTCATGGACAGCGTGTTGTTCAACGGCTGGATCGGGGAGCTTCCACCCAATGAGGCCGCGGCCGAAGCGCGGCAATGGCTCAAGGCAGGGTTCAAGTCCGCGAAGATCAAGGTCGGGAGCGGCGTCGAAGCCGATCACGATCGCATCGCCGCGGTTCGCGAAGCCGTCGGCAGCGCATTCAAGCTGCGCATCGACGCCAACATGCAGTACGACGCCGACACATCGCTAAAGCTCTGCCGCCTCGTGAAGAAATACGACCTGCAGCTCTTCGAGCAGCCCGCGCCGAAGGACGATCTCGCGGGTCTCGCGCGCGTGCGGCGCGAAGGCGGCATACCGGTGATGGCCGACGAATCGATCAGCGATCACGCGAGCCTGATACGCGTCATCAAGGCCGATTGCGCGGATTTCGTGAAGTTCGGGATCAAGCAGGCCGGCGGGATACTCAAGTCCGCACGCATGCTGGCGACTGCCGAAGCCGCGGGTATACCGGTCGTGCTCGGCCACGGCTTCGGACTCGACCCGAGCACGATGGCGGAGATCATGCTCGGCGCCACGTCGCGCAACGTCGTGCCCGGTCTCGAGTGCGTCGGTCCGCTCAAGGTGAAAGACACGGTCGCCACCACGCGGCTGGACATTGCGTCGGGCA
>CAZULX010000381.1:0-3967 GCA_964621335.1 uncultured Streptomycetaceae bacterium | reverse complement strand
ATGCGCTCCGTCCCGGGCGCAGCCAGGTCGCGGTCCTGAATCATTTCTGGCAGAGGCTCGGATGACTTCCAACCCAGCTGGGGCGAGCGCGTTCACCGACGAGCTCTGGCATTCGATCGAGCCGATCTATGCCGCGATATTGCGCCACCCATTCATCGCGGGTCTGACCGATGGCTCGTTGCCGCGCGAGTCCTTCGAGTTCTATCCCGTTCAGGATGCGCTCTATTTGCGCGAACGCGAACGACAAGGCGGCGGCTGCGGCGCTGATCCGGTTTCTCGCCGCACCGGATTCCGCCGCGGTTATCCGCGCCAACGGCATGGCGCCGGGCGCGCCGCGGTGAGGGCGCGCCGCGCGATCAATCCAGCGGCTTGATCCCCGCGTCCTTGGCAATGCGGATCATCAGCGCGGTTTGCTCCTGCATGTGCTTGCCGAGCTGCTCGGGAGTGCTGCCGGCGATTCCGAGACCCAGGTCGACCAGGCGCTTCCTCACGTCGGGATCCTGAAGCGCCTTGTTCGCCGCGGCATTGAGACGCGCGACCAGATCGGGGGACATGCTTGCGGGGCCGACCACGCCCAGGAACCCTTCGAATGCGAAGCCCGGCACGGTCTCGCCGACGGTCGGTACGTCCGGCAGCGCCGGGCTACGTTTCGCGCCCGATACGGCAATCGCACGCAAGCGCTTCGCCCGCACGTACGGAATCACTTCGGGAAGCGGCGAGAAAACGAGATCGACGTGGCCGCCGACGAGGTCCACGAGCGCGGGTGCGCCGCCTTTGTAGGCGACTCCCGTCATCTTCACACCGGTCATCTTGCTGAAGAGCTCGGCCGTCATGTGCTGGGATGTACCGCTGCCCGCGCTGCCGTAGTTGAGCTGCCCCGGTCTCGCCCTGGCGAGCGCGATCAGCTCTTTCGTCGTCGTTGCGGGAACGGTCGGGTTCACGACGAGGCCGTTGCTCTGGTACATGAGCAGCGCGATCGGCGCGAAATCCTTGAGCGGGTTGTACGGCATCTTCTGATAGAACGCCATATTCGTTCCGAGCCCCGTGCCGCTGCTCCAGAACAGCGTGTAGCCGTCCGGCGAAGCCTTGGCGACGTAGTCCGCCGCGATGTTGCTCGCGGCACCCGCACGGTTCTCGACGACGACCTGCTGCCCCAGGCCGGCGCTCAGTTTGGGCGCGAAGATGCGCGCCGTCGTATCGACGCTGCCGCCGGGCGCGTAGCCCACGATCAGGCGTACCGGCTTGGTCGGATAGGTCTGCGACCACGATGGAGCTGCGACGCAGAACGCGAGCGCAGAGCACGCAAGAATACGGACGAACATCTTTTCCCCCGGTATGTAGTTGGCGATGCCGGACAAAAACATTGTAATCTTCTATCGAGCAATACACGCTACGCTTCTCCCCGGCACCTCATCGCAGCACCACAGGCCCGTCATGTCGAACGTAGTAGACCGCATTCTGAACCCGCGCACCGTCGCCATCGTCGGCGCATCCAACGATCCCGAGAAGCGGGGCTACCGCGCGATCAAGACTCTGCTCGCCGACGAGTACCAGGGCACGATCATCCCGATCAACCCGAGAGAGAAAAAGATCCTCGATCTCGACTGCTATGCGCGGCTCCAGGACGCGCCGCACGAGATCGATCTCGCGCTCATCTGCACGCCCGCGCGCATGACACCCGAAATGGTGCGGCAGTGCGGAGAGAAAGGCGTGAAAGGGGCGCTGCTGCTCGCCGGCGGCTTCAGTGAGGCAAGCGAAGAAGGGCGCCTGCTCGAGGAAGAAACGGCGGCCGTCGCGCGGCAGTACGGAGTGCGTCTCATCGGGCCCAACACGAACGGCATGTTCAGCGCTCGCTACTCGTGCAACGCGATTGCCTGGTTCGATATTCCGCGCGGTCCGATCGCGGTGCTCTCGAACTCGGCGAACGTCGCGCTCTCGCTGGTGACGGAAGCGCAGATCCACCGCTACATCGGATACAGCACCATGCTCTCGGTCGGCAATCAGGCCGACCTCCAGTTTCACGAATATCTGGAAGCCCTGGGCGAGGACCCCGGCACGAAAGTGATCCTTTCCTATGTCGAGGGCTTCAAGAACGGCCGCGCCTACCTCGATGCCGCGCGCAACGTGACCCCGGTCAAGCCGATCGTCCTATACAAGGCCGGGCGAACTCAGGAAGGCGTAAGCGCCGCGAAGTCGCACAGCGGCTCACTGGCGGGCGACTACGCGGTCGCGAGCGGTGTGCTGAAGCAGGCAGGCGCCGTGCTCGTGACCGAATCCGTTCATCTGTATGCCGTCGCCGAGGCGCTCGCGATCCTGCCGCCGCTGCCGACGCGGCGCGTTGCGATCCTCTCCGAAGGCGGTGGTCCGATCACGATGGCGGCCGAAGCGCTGGCCGAGCGCGGCATGGTCCTCGCGCAACTGACGCCCGAGACGCAGAAGAAGCTGAAAGCGATCGTGCCCAATGCAACAGCGCTCTCGAATCCCATCGATGCGGGCGGCGGCACCGATCCGCGGGCCGAGTATTACGGCCTGTGCGGGCGCGCGATCCTCGAAGACCCGAACATCGATGCGCTCCTCTTCGTCGGGTTTTTCGGCGGCTACACCCTGCGCTACGGCGAGTCCGTCGCCGAAACCGAAAACGGCTGGTGCGCCGAGCTGGCCGAGATGATGAGGCAGTACCGGAAGCCGATCGTCGTGCAGACGCATTACGCACGCTTTCGCACCAAAGCGCTCGACATCCTGCGCAAGGCCGGCGTGCCCTTCCACCGCGAGATCGAAACCGCGGTGCAGTGCCTCGCGTCGCTTGCCGATTACACCGCCGCGCGGCGGCGACTGACAGGAAGCGTCGCGCCGCAGCCTGTCGCCGCGCAGCCGGCAGCCGTCGATATCGTGCAGCGCGCGCGCAAAGCGGCCCGCACGAGCCTGCTCGAGAACGAGGCGCGAGACCTTCTCGCCTGCTACGGCGTGCAGGTGCCGCGGACGGTGCTTGCGCGCAACGCGGAGGCTGCAGAGAACGTCGTATCCAAACTGGGTGAAGGCCCACTGGCGCTGAAAGTCGTATCGAAAGACGTGCTGCATAAATCGGAGGCGGGCGGCGTCAACCTGAACGTCGCAGGGCTGGACGCCATCCGACATGCCATCGGGGACATCACTGCCAGCGTCAAGCGCCACGCTCCGACTGCGGAAATAGCCGGCGTGCTTGCGGCCCCCATGGCCGAAAAAGGCGTCGAGATCATCATCGGCGTCACGCGCGACCCGCAGTTCGGACCGGTGCTCATGCTCGGCCTGGGCGGGGTCTTCGTCGAAGTGATACGCGACGTGGTCTTCCGCGCACTGCCCGTCTCGGATGCCGACGCCGAAGAAATGCTCGGCGATTTGCGCTACAAAGCGATGCTCGAGGGCACGCGCGGTTTACCGGCCGTCGACAAGGCCGCTCTGCGCGATCTCATGCTGAAGGTCAGCGCGCTTGCCGGTGCCCACCCGGAGATCGTGGAGATCGATCTGAACCCCGTCATCGCCCACGCAGACGGCTACACGATCGCCGACGCGCGGATGATCCTCGTCCATAGCGAAGAGCCGCAGTAGATTGTCATAGGGGCGGCGCTCGCCTGAAGGCTCGGGCCTCGCCGCCCCACGAACAGAGGGAAACCTTTCACGGTTTCCCTCCGTAACCTCCCTTCCCTCCATACACGAAGGGCTTAGCTCGTCGTTCCCTTGACCTCCGTGTGCGCCGCCCCGCGTGCGAGCCTCACTTCCAGTGCGTCACCCGGCGTGAGGCTGGCCGCGTCGCGCACCACGCGCCCCGACCCGTCGAGCGCTATCGCGTAGCCGCGCTCGAGAACGAGCTCGGGATTCAGGTGCTTCAAGTGCGAATCCATCGCGGCAAGCCGCGCTGCTGCGATCGCGACGCGCGCACGTGCGCCCTCTCTCAGCCGCCGCACGAGCTCGCCGTGCTCGCGCTCGAGCC
>CAZULX010000380.1:0-8809 GCA_964621335.1 uncultured Streptomycetaceae bacterium | reverse complement strand
GGAAACTCGACATGAGCGATTTCGAACATCGCCTGCATGCCGAGGCGATCGAAGGTGCCGTAACGCATGTGCGCCGCCGCGTGCAGCACGCCCAGCACCGCCTCGTCGCGGTTGCCCATCACGGCAGGGAAATAGAGCGTGCGCCCGTCCGTCTCGACGAAAGGCCGGCCTTTCTCCGGCGACCAGCTCGATTCCTTGAGATCGAACGCGCCGCCGAACCACACGTCGAGCAGCATCGAGAGCAGGCGGTTGCGGGCGGTGAGGCGAAAACCGGGCAGGTGCTCCAACAGGAGCGCGAGGCTCTCTTCGGATTCGAGGCGGAAATAGGCTTCGCCGCGCGCGCGGCCCGATTGCAGGATGTCGGCCCCGCGCAGCGCCCACGGCAGGATCGCCTGCGCGCCGAGGAGGTTCCTCACGCGGACCGCGCCAGCGAGATACGTGGCGAGCATGAGCTTGCGCGATTCGAAGAGCTCCTCGGCCGGCATGGCGAGCTGCTCGATGCCGGATATGCCCTGGCGCCCCGAAAGGTCGACCACGGGCGTCGAGAAATACGCCGAGCCGCTGTCGATCTGGCGCGAGCACCATGCGAAGCCGATCTCGGCCCAGCGCCGCTCGCCGGCGTGGCCGAGCGAGCCGAATGCGCGCGGCAGATTGGACATGAAGCCTTCGAGCGCGCGCCACGACCCGCGCCACTTCATGAACTCCAGCGCCTGGTGAGTCCACGGCAGCACGGTCTCCGAGACGCGCTCGGCTTCGGCGCTCCCGCGTATGAAGGCGCGGCCGGCTTCGCGATCGAAGTCCGACAGCGCGCGGCACGCGCTCAGCCACACCAGCGTGACGGTGTCGCCGTGAGGGACGATGTCGGGAAGCGTCTGCTCGATCTCGCGATGCGCGGCGAGACTCTGGTCCTTCAAAGCGGCCAGTGCGTCGCGTATCGCGTTGTCTTCGATCATTGTCGTGTGTGGAATCAACGCGTCCGCACGTGGAATCTCCCTTCTCCCTCGGGAGAAGGGCCGGGGATGAGGGAGAGGGTCACGCCGAGAAATGCGCCTGCACGATCTCCATCAGCGCGTCGGCGAGCTCGATGTCGTCGGTGATCGGGTTGACCATCGCGACCTGGCACGCGGCGACCGGATCGAGCCCGGCAATCATCATGTTGGCGGCGTATACGAGCGCGCGCGTCGAAGTCGCCTCTTCGAGTCCGTGATCCTTCAGGAGCCGCGCCTTGCGCCCGGCGGCCACGAGATGGTGCACGATCTCGGGCGAGATGCCGGCGGCTTCGTTGAGAACGATCTTGCGCTCGACGTCCTCCGCAGGGAAATCGAAATTGATCGCGATGAAGCGCTGCTTGGTCGAAGGCTTCAGGTCTTTCAACACGGTCTGATAACCCGGGTTGTACGAGATCACGAGCGTGAAATCCTCGTGCGCCTCGATCTCCTGGCCTTTTTTCTCGATCGTGAGGCGCCGCCGGTGATCGGTGAGCGAATGGATGACCACGGTCGAGTCGGTGCGGGCTTCCACGATCTCGTCGAGATAGCAGATCGCGCCCGCCTTCACCGCGCGCGTGAGCGGGCCGTCCTGCCACACGGTCTCGGCGCCCTCGAGAAGAAAGCGGCCCACGAGGTCCGAGCTCGTCAGGTCCTCATGACAGGGCACGGTCACCAGCGGACGGTTCAACTGGAAAGCCATGTGCTCGAGGAAGCGCGTCTTGCCGCAGCCCGTGGGGCCTTTCAGCATGACCGGGAGCCGCCGCTTGTACGCCGCTTCGAAGATCGCGATCTCGTTGCCTTGCGGCTCGTAATACGGCGCCACATCGCCGGCCTGCGGCGTCTGCACGATATCGCGCTCGACGCCCCGCAAACGGTTTACTGCTGTTTTCATTGCCCCCCAAGCCTCGAAGATGTCGGCCGCAAATCGGCCCACCCCATATTAATACACTTCGGAGGCCGACAAGTTCCGCGCCGCGCTCGGGGTCCGGAAGCCGACGCCGGACCCGAGGCTTCAGTCGACGACCTTACCGAGGAGCGACTTGACGTCGGTCGTATTCCGCACCATCTGCTCGGGAAACACCACGGTGATCGCGTCGGTCGGGCAGATCGTCTGGCACAGCCCGCAATACCAGCACTCGTCCGGATACGCGATCACCGGCAGGGTGGCGCGGTTGTCCTCATCCTTGTAGATCAGATCGCCGGGACAGATCCAGTCGCAGAGGTTGCAGCGTATGCAGGCCTCAGGGTCGATCCGTATCGGGTTGTGCACGGCGTTCGGTTTCGTGTCCATGGCGTGGCTATGCCGTAAGTGCCGCGCGCGCGAAAGCGTCGGCGAGGGGACGGTCGGTGGAGAGCGTGCGCACGACCGGCCCGTCCGTGCCACGCTCGACGATCACGAACTTGCGCCAGTTTGCTGCGCGCCGAGCAGGAGTGCGAGCGTGGCGGCGGGCTCGAAGCCGTAGGTGAAAGGCAGGAGCAGCGCCATCGCCACGACGCCGCCCAGCCCGGGAAGGATGCCGATCACGAGCCCGTAGATGACGCCGATCAGCATGAAGAGGAGCGCCATGAGACCGCTGAAGATCGCTTCCCATCAGGTGCGCCTCGCTCCCTTACGCCTTGTTCTTGTACGCGCGCTTATGGTATGGATGTTGCGCGCATCCCGCAGTTTATTCCCCGCGGCCGGCAAGATGAAGGACGAGCGTGTTCTATAACACGACCGGCCGATCGGGCAGCTCGTCTGCATTGCGGCCGCTCGCCGGAAAATGTTTCTCGAGAAGCGCGCTCACTTCGGCGATGCCGGCGATTACACCCACCTCATAACGCGCGGCCCTGAACGCCTCTTCCATGCGCTGACAGACGGCTTCCCACTCTTCCTGCGCGATGCGTGCCGCGATGCCGCGGTCGGCGACGATCTCGATGTCGTGATCGACGAGCTGTAGGTAAATCAGCACGCCGCTGTTCTCTTCGGTGTCCCACACGCGGAGCTCAGAGAAGACTTCGAGCGCTCGCTCGCGCGGCGTGAGACCGCGAGCGACCTCCAGGAAATCCAGCGCACCTTCGACCGCGAAACGGATTTCGCCGCGATGACGCGCTTCGGAGGCCTTGACCGCGGCTTCGATGCGCTCGAGCGCCTCGCGCGGAAACGCACGCCGGAGGCTCCAGGGCGCCGCGAAGAGATGCGTGATGGCTCGTCTCAGGCTCATCTCGCGGTGCATCCTTGACGCACCCGACGGTTCTCGTCACCCGTCAACCGACACCCGCGAGAGTAGTCAGCTACCATCGTCCCGACGCTCCGCCGCCGCCGAAACCCCCGCCACCGCCGCCCCAGCTTCCGCCTCCGCCTCCGCCGCGAAAGCCGCCGCCGCCTGGGAAGCCGCCGTACCAACCGCCGCGGCGACGCGTCCCGCCCATGCCGCCCATCAGGCTCAGGAAGAGCGCGACGACGGCGACCACGATCGCAGCGATCACCGAGCCCAGCATGAGCCATCCCGCGATGCCACCGATGAGCCCGATCACCCCGGAGCCCGCGGCACGGCCGAAAATCGCGCGGATCATGCCGCCGACCACGAAAATCAGCAGGAACGCGACCATGAGGAAGCCTTCCAGGCCTCCGCCGGACGCGCCGGGACGCTGCGCGCCGCGCTGAGGCGGGGGCAGCGGCTCGCCGTCCACGACCGCCATCATGCGCGAGACGCCCGCGTCGATACCGCCGAAGTAGTCGCCCTGCTTGAAGCGCGGAACGACGTGTTCCTCGATGATGCGTTTCGCCACCGCGTCGGGCAGCGTGCCTTCGAGTCCGTATCCCACCTCTATCCGCAGCGCGCGGTCCTTCATGGCGACGACCAGGATCGCGCCGTCGTCCACGCCTTTGCGGCCGATCTTCCACTGCTCGGCGACGCGGATGCCGTACTGCTCTATCGTCTCGGGCTCGGTCGTCGGCACGACCAGCACCGCGATCTGACTCCCTTTGCGCGCTTCGAACGCGGCGAGCCGCTCTTCGAGGGCGCTGCGCTGCTGCGCGGACAGCGTGCCGGTGAGATCGGTGACGCGCGAGGTGAGCGGCGGAACCGCCACCTCGGCGATGGCGAGGCCGGCGGCGATGAGCAGGGCCGCGGCGAGCAAAGCCCGCCGCAGCGCGGGAAACGTCATCGGATCACTTGGTCGCGGGCGAGTCAGGACGCGGCGACGCGGCGCGGTCGCGGCTGGGCGCAGGCGGCGCGCCGAAGTCGACCGTGGGCGGCTTCGCGATCTCGCGCTCGTTCTCCACCGTGAACTGCGGTTTCTCCTTGTGGCTGAACATCATCGCGGTCAGGTTGGACGGGAAGGAGCGCACGGTGACGTTGTACTCCTGCACCGCCTTGATGTAGCGGTTGCGCGCGACCGTGATGCGGTTTTCGGTCCCTTCGAGCTGCGCCTGCAGGTCGCGGAAATTCGCGTCGGACTTCAACTGCGGATACGCCTCAGCAACGACGAGGAGGCGCGAGAGCGCGCCGGAGAGCTCGCCCTGTGCCGCCTGAAAGCGCTGGAATGCCTGCGGGTCGGCGAGGAGCTCCGGAGTCGCCTGTATGCTGCCGACCTTGGCGCGGGCATTGGTGACGCCGAGCAGCACCTGCTGCTCCTGGGCAGCGTAGCCCTTCACCGTGTTGACGAGGTTCGGGATCAGGTCTGCGCGGCGCTGGTACTGGTTCACCACTTCAGACCACGCGGCCTTGATCTGCTCGTCCTGCTGCTGCAGCGTGTTGTAGCCGCAGCCGGAGAGCGCGAGCAGCGCGGCGAGAGCGAGCAGCGTCGAAAAGCGTTTCATCTTCTTTCTCCTGATTCGTGAAACACACCCGGCGTTTTAGTTCGAGGCGAGCGCGTCGGCTTGCAAGCGGCGCATGGTCTCGACCGCGAAACAAAGGTCTTCCCACGCTTTCGACTTCTCCGTGAGGCTGCGCAGCAGATAGGCCGGATGATACGTGACCACGAGCGGCGTGCCTTGGTAATCGAGCACGCGGCCGCGCAGGCTCGCGATGCTCGAATCGCGCGCGAGGAGGTTCTGCGCGGCCACCCGTCCGAGCGCGACGATCAGCTTCGGCCTGATCAACTCGATCTGCCGTTGCAGGAAAGGCTCGCACTTCTGTGCTTCGTCGGGTTCCGGATTGCGGTTGCCGGGCGGGCGGCACTTCACCACGTTCGCGATGTACACGTTCTCGCCGCGCTTCAGGTCGATCGCCGCGAGCATGTTGTCGAGGAGCTTGCCGGCTTGGCCGACGAAAGGATCGCCCTGCGCATCTTCATCGGCCCCGGGACCTTCGCCGACGAACATCCAGTCGGCGCTCTCGTCACCGATGCCGAAAACGGCTTTGTTGCGCCTGGCATGTAACGGGCAGTCGCGGCATTGCGCGACGGCTGCCTTGAGGAGAGGCCAGTCCATGCACATGATGGCGATGCGGCGTTCGCCGTCGCCCGGGTGACGGGTAACGGGTGGCGAGGGAGGCGCGGCAGACGCGACGGTTGAGGGATCGGCGGCCTCTGCGCTTTCGGGGAACGTCGAAGCGGCGTGCGTGCCCGCGGTTCGCTCACGCAGCCGCCAGATCGGCGTCAACCCGATCTCGCGGAGCATTTCGTCGCGCCGCGAGCTCACAGCGCAATCTCCATCACGACCGCGTCTTCGCGCCCGTCCGGCGCCGGGTAATAGTCGCGGCGCACCCCGATCTCCGCAAAACCTTCGGCCGCGTACAGCGCGCGCGCCGCCGCGTTCGACGGCCGTACTTCGAGAAAGATCCTCTGCGCGCCGTAGTCGCGCGCAAGCCGCATGAAAAAGCGCGTGAGCTCGGTCCCGACGCCGCGCCGCTGCCAACCCGGCGCGACGCTCAGGTTGAGGAGATGCGCTTCGCCCGCCCCTATCGTCACGACGCCGTAGCCGGAGAGCGCTCCGCCGCGGTGCGCGACCCAGCAGTGATAGCCCGCCGAGATGGAGTCTGCGAAGTTGCCGCGCGTCCAGGGATGGACGTGCACCGCCTGCTCGATCGCGACGATCGCGTCGAGGTGCGGCTCGCCCATGCGGACGTAAGTCGTCGCGTTATCGAGTTGCGCGCTCATCGATGCGCAGGGCGACTTTGTCCCTGAGGTAGACCGGAGCCGCGCTTTCAGCGCCGTACACTTCACCGCGCTCGACCCGCGGGGCCGCGAGCGCCGCGATGTCGCGCGCGTGTGGATAGCGCTCCGGCTCGACCGCCGCGAACTGACCGCGATAGCGCCCTTCGAGCGCGTCGCGATACGCCGCGAAGCCGCAGCCGCAGCCGAGCCAGCCGCCGCCTTCGAGCGCCGGCGCCGCCGCCGGCGCACACAGTGACGGCGCGCACACCTCCTGCCAACGGCGTTGAACCGAAGGATGGGAGGTTACGGAGGGAAACCTTGGGTTTCCCTCTGTTGGTATATCGGCCGCGTCCACGCAGCGATAAGCTGCGTGATAAACCTCGTGTACGCGGGCATCGACGCAGCACACGACGGAATCCGCCTTGGTGCCTTCAGCCATCGCGAGCAATGTTCCCACGCCCAGCACCGGCACGTCCGCGCCGAAAGCCAGGCCCTGCACCACGCCGCACGCGATGCGAAGCCCGGTGAACGATCCCGGCCCTTCGCCGAACGCGATCGCATCGAGCTCGCGCAGCTGCACGCCGCGCGCGCTCAGCACTTCGTCGATCATCCCGAGCACGATCGACGAATGACTCTGACCTGCGCGCGTCTCGCGAACTTCGCTCGCGCCATCGAGCCACAGAGCGACCGAGCAATGGTCGGTCGAGGTATCGAGAGCGAGGATTTTCAAGCGGTGGCCCGGCGGAAATATGACGACGATTCTAGCTCATGCCGCGGTCTTCGCCGGCCCCTCCGAATGGCGTCACCACCGCCTTTGGGCTACGATGCGCGCTTTCGAAAAGAGCGACCTCTCATGCGGGAATATCGAATTGCAGCGATACCCGGCGACGGCATCGGCATCGAAGTGATCGCCGCGGGGCTGGAAGCGCTCGAAGCGCTTGCCGGCCGCGACGGCGGCTTCAGGCTGAAAGTCGAGCGTTTTCCGTGGGGCAGCGAGTACTACAGGAAGCACGGCTATTACATCCCCGAAGGCGGGCTGGAAAAGCTGAAGACGTTCGACGCCATATTCTTCGGCGCGGTCGGCGCGCCTGACGTGCCCGATCACCTGTCGCTGTGGGGTTTGCGGCTCCCGATCTGCCAGGGTTTCGACCAGTATGCCAACGTGCGACCGGCGCGCGTCCTGCCCGGCATCACGAGCCCGCTCACGAATGGGGAAGAGATCGACTGGGTGATCATCCGCGAGAACTCCGAAGGCGAGTACTCGGGCAGCGGCGGGCGCGCGCACAAGGGCCTGCCCGAAGAAGTCGCGACCGAAGTGTCGGTCTTCACGCGCACCGGCGTCGCGCGCATACACAGGTTCGCTTTCGAGCTCGCCCGCACGCGTCCGCGCAAGCATTTGACGCTCGTGACGAAATCGAACGCGCAGCGCCACGGCATGGTGATGTGGGACGAGATCTTCTACGAGGTCGCGAAAGACTACCCGGACATCGAGACGCAGCGCGTGCTGGTCGACGCGATGACGACACAGATGGTGCTCCATCCGCGCTGGCTCGACACGGTCGTCGCGACCAACCTGCACGCCGACATCCTGTCGGACCTCGCAGCCGCGCTCTCGGGCAGCCTCGGCATCGCGCCGACCGCGAACCTGAATCCCGAGCGCAAATTCCCGTCGATGTTCGAGCCGATACACGGCTCGGCTTTCGACATCACCGGCAAAGGCATCGCAAACCCGATCGCCACTTTCTGGACCGCGTCGATGATGCTCGAGCACCTCGGGGAGAAAGGGCCCGCCGCGCGGCTGATGAAAGCGATCGAGGCGGTGACGGCGAAGCGCATACACACGCCCGACCTCGGCGGCGAGGCGACGACCGCGATCGTCACCGAAGCCGTCTGCGACGCGCTTTAGTCGACTTTCGCGCCGGACGCTTTCACCGCCTTCGCCCACTTCGCGATTTCGTTGCGGATGAACGTCGCGAACTCGCCCGGTGTATTCGCCGAGATGTCACCGCCTTCGCCCGCAAAGCGCTGCTGCACCTCGGGCTGCTTCAGTATTTTCACCAGGTCGCCATGCACTTTGGCCAGGATGTCCTTCGGAACGCCCACCGGCGTCATGACGCCGTACCAGTTGGTGACTTCATAGCCGGGCAGGCCCGTCTCGGAAATCGTCGGAACGTTCGGGAGCGAGGCCATGCGCTTGGTACTCGTTACGCCTATCGCCCTCACCCGTCCCGCTTTCATCATCGGGAGCGCGGGCGGCACGCTGCTCATGTAGAGCGCGATCTCGCCGCCCAGGAGGCCGGTGAAGGCGGGCGCCGCGCCTTTGTACGGGACATGCGTCATCCTGATTCCCGCGGCGTGCTGCAGGATCTCGGTCCCCAGGTGGCCCGTCGTGCCATTGCCCGGCGTGCCGAACGTGAGGCCGCCCGGCGTGCGCTTGGCGAGCGCGATCAGCTCCTTCGTGTTCTTCACGGGCACCGAAGGGTGGACGACCAGGATGAGCGGGGAGGTCAGCACGAGCGTCACCGGCTGCAGGTCCTTTATCGGATCGTATGGCAGCTTGGGATAGAGCGCCGGCGCGATCCCCATGTTGGCGAGCTGGCCGAGCACGATGTTGTAGCCGTCGGCCGGCAATTTGACGGCGATCGTGAGTCCGATCGTGCCACCCGAGCCGGGACGGTTGTCGACCACCACCTGCTGGCCCCACGTTTCGCTCAACTTCTGAGCGAGCGTACGCGAAA
>CAZULX010000379.1:0-3003 GCA_964621335.1 uncultured Streptomycetaceae bacterium | reverse complement strand
GCAGGATGCCGAGCACTTCGTCCGGATCGCGGTTGGTGTGCCGCAGGAACTGCTCGACGCGCTCGACCGTGGGCGGAATGACCGGCAGGCCGTCCGCGAGCCCGTGCTCGTAGAAATAGCGGTTCACTGCGTCGAAGCCGCCTGTGACCACGATGTCGCGCGCGCCGGGCTCCGATTCCTCGGTCGCGGCCGCGGTCTCGCCGGTCAGATTGTTGATCACATCGTTAAGCGTGACGCCGACGATGTTGCGGCGCAGCTCTTCCTTGCTCTGGACGCCGGTATGGCCCGGCACCGTTGCCACCGGTATGTTGGGCATGCCGAGCCCGATCGACGTATTCGCCGCGAGCCCGAGAAAACCGTCGCACACCAGCGTCGACGAAGGCACGCCGGCCTCTTCCGCCGCCACACTTGCCCGCAACACGGCGGGCGTGCAGCTACCTCAACAACCCATACCCGAAATGGCGGCGTCGACCTTGAGCTCCTTGAAGCGGCGTGCGAGCGATGCGACGACTTCGCGCTCTTCACCGCCGTGCGTATTGCCGAATTCCTTGTAGCTGATCCAGCGCACGTTCGGGAAACGCTCTTTGAGGCCTTCCTCGAGCAGCGCGTACACTTCGTCGCCGCGGAAGACGTAATCCCACATCTGGGCGATCGTCTTGCCTTCGAGGGTGTCGAGCCGCTTCGCGAGCGGCTTCAACTGCACCTGCCGCGGACTGCGCGGCCACAGCGCTTCGTAATAACCGTCGTTCGAATCGGCCATGATGCGGGCTCCGGGAGGACGCGTGAGGAAAGTAAGCGAGAATAGCGCAGCTCCCCGCAGTGCGCCTAGCGGCTCCCCGTGCTACGCTGAAACGATGCGATACACCGCGCGCGCCCGCAGCGTTTCCTGAAAGATGTCCGACGATGCCGAAGCGATTCCGCGTCCGGTACCTTCGCCGTGCGTGCGCAACTGCTGCCTCGACCACGACAGCGTGTGCATGGGTTGCTACCGCACGCTCACCGAGATCTGCGCGTGGCACGAGGCGCCCGACGACGAGAAGGTGGAGATACTGCTGCGGTGCCGGGTTCGATACATACAGAAACCCCGGCGGAATGAAACCACCCCCACCCTGACCCTCCCCCTGAAGGGGAGGGAATAACTCTCCTTCCCCCTCAGGGGAAAGGTCGGGATGGGGGTGGTTACCCTTACTCGCCTTTTATCCCCGCCTCCCGTATCACCTTCTCCCACTTCTGAAGGTCGCTCCTGATCACCGCCAGGAACTCCTCCGGCGTCGAGTGCGCCGGCTCCACACCCTGCGCGCTCAACTGCCGCGCGGTTTCGGGTGCGCGCAGCGCGCGAACGAGCTCGGTGTTGAGCTTCGCGATCACCTCCGGCGGCGTGCCGGTGGGCGCGAGGACGCCGAACCACGGATTCATCTCGAAGCCGGCAAGCCCCGCCTCGCTGATCGTCGGCAGGTCCGGCGCCGCAGCCGAGCGCTGCAGCCCCGACACCGCGAGCGCGCGCACGCGTCCCGCGGCCATCTGCGGCAGTATCGACGCGATCGGCGCGAACGCGATCGGGACCTGGCCCGCGACGAGATCGATTGTCGCCGGCGCGCCGCCCTTGTAAGGGATGTGCACCATCTTCACGCCCGACATCGAGACGAAAAGCGCCGCGGTGAGGTGCGGCGTGCTGCCGACGCCGGGCGTCGCGTAGTTGAGCGCGCCCGGCTGCGATCGCGCGAGCGCGATCAGCTCCTTCATCGATTTCACCGGCAGCGACGGATGCACCGCGAGTATGTTGGGCGCGCGCGCGGTGAGCGTGATCGGCGCGAAATCGCGCAGCGTGTCGTACGGGATCTTGCTCAGAAACGGCCCCAGCGTGAGGCTGCCCATGCCGCCGTGCACGAGCGTGTAGCCGTCGGGCGCGGACTTCGCCACGTGATCGGTGCCGATGTTGCCGCCCCGCCCCGGGCGGTTATCGACGATCCACTGCTGCCCGAGCGCCTGCGACATGCGGGTCGCGAGTATGCGCGCGACGATGTCGTTGACGCCGCCCGCGGGATAAGGCGCGACGAAGCGCACCGGCTTCATAGGATAAGTTTGCGCCGCAAGCTGCATCGAGCATCCCGCGAGCGCGAGAGCGCACCACCCTGCGAACCTGCGACCCCTGCCTTGAAGTAACATGCTCCCGCTCCCTCGAACGAATTAAAATGGAGGAACCGTGGCCCACGCGCCGACCATCGACACCCACGCGCACTATTTTCCGCAATCCTACCTCGATTTGATCGCGACGCGTGGACCGCGCGTCGGTTCGCGAGTCGAGAAGGACGCGCAAGGCAGGACTTTCATCCAGGTGGGGCTGACACTGCGCACCGGGCCGGTCACCTCCGCCTTCATCGACATCGACGAGCGCCTGAAGGAAATGGACCGCCAGGGCGTGAAAATCCACGTCCTTTCCCTCACGCAGCCGATGGTGTACTGGGCCGACGACGATCTCGGCATGGCGCTTTCGATGGCGTTCAACGATGCCGCGAGCGAAGCGCACAAGATGCACCCCGACCGCCTGCTCGGCTTCGCGTGCCTGCCTTTCCAGAACCCGAAGCTCGCGCTCGAAGAGCTCGAGCGCGCGGCGAAGCTCCCCGGCATACGCGGGGTCTACATCGCGACCGTGGTGCGCGACCGCGACCTCTCCGACCCGAGCTTCTTTCCGGTCTACGCGCGCATGGAGGAGCTCGGGCTGCCGCTTTTCCTGCACCCGATGATGGTCAACAACGAGCGCATGAAGCAGTTCTACTTGATCAACCTGTGCGGAAATCCTTTCGAAACCGCGCTCGCGGCCTCGCACCTGATCTACGGCGGCGTGCTCGATGCGTTTCCGAAGCTCGAGATCTCGCTCCCGCACGCGGGCGGCGCGCTGCCCATCCTGCGCGGGCGCCTGGATCGCGGCTTCCACACCCGGCCGGAGTGCAAAACAATCCCGCGCCCGCCGAGCGAGTACCTCAAGCGCTTCACCTACGACAC
>CAZULX010000378.1:0-2509 GCA_964621335.1 uncultured Streptomycetaceae bacterium | reverse complement strand
GAGCAGCCGCTGCACGCCGAGGATTTCGACGGCATGGCCGAGCTCGCTCGCGTCTCCCCGATTCCGCTCAACGGCGACGAGTCGATCGCGAACGTCGCGAGCATCCTCGCGCTGCACCGTATGGGCGCGATCCGCGGCGCGAACATCAAAACGATCAAGATGGGCGGGATCGCGCCCGCTGTTCACGCGATGCACGTGTGCGGCGCGCTGGGTCTCAACATCAATCTCGCGGGCAAAGTCGCGGAATCGAGCATCGCGGCGGCCGCGCTCCTGCAACTCGCCTCGCTCGCGCCCAACCTCGACTGGGGGCTCAACATCACCCAGCACTATCTCGCCGAAGACCTGACCGACACGCCGATCGCGATCGAAAACGGTCTCGCGTGGCGCCCGCGTGGTCCCGGGCTGGGCATCGAAGTGAGCGAAGCGCGCGTCGCGCGCTTTCGCCTGACGGTCTAACGCCTGGTACGGGTGCTGAGTATCCAGGCCAGCAGCACCGCCACGTTCAAGCCGGCTCTCCCGAGAAACCAGCGAACGGCGCGCGCGGGCTGTGAGGCGGCGACTTGCTTCAGGGAATCCAGTTCGGTTCTCTTCACCGGCCCGTGCCTTGCTACGAAGAGCTTGCCAGGCAATGTGCTAAGGCTCTCAAGGCGACACAATCACATGGACAGCGACAAAGCTCCACGCGACAGGCTGGCAGGCACCGACAAGGATGAGAAACCTCCACGCGATCGTGACCAGGCGCCGTACAGCCCTGCGCGCGCGCAGGATAAGGCCGATCACGCAGAATTCTCAGATACCACCGGAGCGCAAGATAAGCCGGATTCCGATGAGCCGTTAGTCACGCGTGACAACATGAAGGGTGTGCCGCCAAGGCGCGGGTCTACCTGAATGCTCACCCGCGCTAGCCGGGCTGGCGTCCACCAATCGCGCCACCTCCTGCCTTCTAATCGGGAGCGTTTGCTCACACGACTTTCCAGCCCGGGGAATGGCTCCGGGCTGGCGAACTACTCAGTATCAAGCACTTGCTGAACGGCGCCTGCTGGTTGATTAGCTCCGCCTGCGCCCGATCGCCTCGGCGATAGCGGCGTTGTCCAGCTCTGCTTCGCCGTGCGCGACGCAGTCTTCGAGCATGCGCGCGTAGACTACGGCGAAAGGGAGGTCCTGCCCGGCGAGGCGCGCCTGCGCGAGCATGAGCTTGAAATCCTTGAGGCTCTGGTCGACGCGGCTTTGCGGATTGGTGTATTCGCGCCGCGCCATCATCTCCCCTTTCACGTCCATCACCTTCGAATACGCTGCCGAGCCGCGCGCAACTTCGAGAAAAGCCACGGGATCGAGCCCCAGCCGGTCGGCGAATACCAGCCCTTCGGCGAGCGCGGCGCGGTTGAGTCCGAGGATGACGTTCACCGCGAGCTTCGCGCGCGAAGCGTTTCCGACCGCGCCGAGATAGTGCCGCTCTTTGCAGAAAGCATCGAGCACCGGGGCGACTTTATCCATGACCGTGCGCTCGCCGCCGACGAGGCCCACGCCGTCGCCTCGCGCAACCTGCTTGCTGGTGCCCGAGATCGGGACCTCGAGCACGTGCGCCCCCTGCGGACCGACACGTTGTGCGAGCGCCGCGAGCTGATCGGGGTTGCACGTCGTCGTGACGATGAAGATGCGCGCTCCGGTGCCGCCCTGCGCGATGGCATCGAGCCCGCCGCCAGGGCCGGCGATAACGGCCTCGACCTGGTCGGTGCTGAATACGCAGAGCACGCTCACTTCGCAGCCTGCGATCACGACTCCCGCTGTCGCTTCAGGCTTCGCGCCAGCGCTCGCGATCGCCTCGCGTTTCGCAGCGTCGACGTCGTAGGCGAGCACTTCGAAGCCCGCGGCGACGAGCCGCTGCGTGATCGCCGTACCCATCAGCCCGGCGCCGATAACACCGACTCTAGTCATGCTGATCTCCATGCTTGAAACCACCCCCACCCTACCCCTCCCTACCGGGACTCACTATCGTTCGCCTGCGGTGAACGAACAGGGGAAACCAAAGGTTTCCCCCGTTACCCCATCCTACGGTTATCTACCGATAACCAGGGAAACCTTGGGTTTCCCTCTGTTCGTGATAGTCATGGCGCGAAGCGAGGCTCCGGCAGGAGCCTACATGAGTGCCTTGTAGCGGATTCGGTGGGGTTTATCTGCATCGTCGCCGAGGCGTTTGCGGCGGTCGGCGACGTAGTCCGCGTAATTGCCTTCGAACCACACCACGCGGCTTTCGCCTTCGAACGCGAGGATGTGCGTGGCGACGCGGTCGAGGAACCAGCGGTCGTGCGAGATCACCACTGCGCAGCCGGGGAAATCGAGTAAAGCCTGCTCGAGCGCGCGCAGCGTTTCGACGTCGAGATCGTTGGTCGGCTCGTCGAGGAGGAGCACGTTGCCGCCGCTCCTCAGCACTTTCGCGAGGTGCAGTCGGTTGCGCTCGCCGCCCGAAAGCTGGCCGACGAGCTTCTGCTGGTCGGCGCCTTTGAAATTG
>CAZULX010000377.1:0-2585 GCA_964621335.1 uncultured Streptomycetaceae bacterium | reverse complement strand
GATGCCGGCGGCCTCATTGAGACCCTGCACGTGCACGGCGGTGTCCGGCTCCGCGGCGGCGGCGATGACTTTCTTCAGGTCGGCGCCGTAATCTATCGTCTGCGCCTGACGCGCGAGGCTCTGGTACCAGAGTTTCATTGTTCGCTTCGCTTAGTGATGAACATCACGCCGCCGCACCTGCGCCCCGACCGGCGATCCGCCCGAACACCGTACCCGACACGAGCCCGGTTCCGGCGGCGTAGTTGAAGTAGAAAAGCCCCCCCAGCATTTCGCCGGCAGTGTAGAGACCTTCGATCGGCAGCATGTTGACGTCGACGACCTGCCCGGTCTCGGGGACGGTGCGCAAACCGCCGAACGTGAACGTGACGCCGCACGTGATCGCGTACGCCTCGTACGGCGGCGTGTCGAGCGGGTGCGCCCAGTTCGACTTCGGCGGCTCGATGCCCACCGTGGAGCGGCCGTCTTTCACCGAATGGTTGAAAGGCACGTCGGTGCGCACCGCGGCGTTGAAATCCTTCACGGTCTTCAGGAACGCGCCGGGGTTCGACAGGCCTTCCATTTTCGAAGCGAGCTCTTCCAGCGTATTGGCGGTGACCCTGGTTACCGCCTTGTCGCCGTACTCGGGACGCAGCAGCGGCTTTACCTTGGCGTCGAAAACCTGCCATGCGGCCTGGCCGGGCTGCTTCAGCACTTCAGCGCCGTACGTGGCGTAGGTGTAGTTGTAGAACTCGGCGCCTTCGTCGACGAAGCGTTTGCCTTCGGTGTTGATCATGAGCGAAATAGGGTAGCTGTGGCGGTACGAGCTTTCCGGCAGCGAAAGGTCGCCGAATTCGGGCGCGTAGCGCTCCCACGACACGGCGTGGCGTCCCGACCAGTTGCCGTACGGGCACGCGCCGATGTCGAGCGCCATCTTGAGCCCGTCGCCCATGTTGAAGCGCGAGCCGCGCACTTTGGCGAGCTCCCATCCGGGCCCGAGATAACGCGTGCGCCACTCGGGGTTGGCTTCGAAGCCGCCGCACGCGAGGACGACCGACTTCGCGCGGAACTCGACCGTCTTCCCTTTGCTGCGCGCCCTCACGCCCTGCACGCGGTCGCCCTCGTAAACGAGCGCAGCGGCGCGCGTCTCGTAAAAAATCCGGACGCCTTTTTTCTCCGCGGTATCGGTAAGCGACTGCACGAGGCCGGGACCGCCGCCGTGCATGATCATCGGCATGCGTCCGAAGAACTTGCGCCTGCCGTTCACGACCGCGGACTGGTGGCGGTAATTGGGGAGGAAGCGCGCGCCCTGGCTGCGCAGCCAGATCATCGCGTCGAGGCTTTGCGTGATCAGGAGCTCGCTCAGGCTGGGGTCGGTGCGAAAACCGGTGACGTTGTAGAGGTCGTCGTAGAACTGGTCCTGGGTGTTGCTTTCCCAGTCGACGCTCTCGATTTCCTCGGGCGGGATGTCCGCGACCTTTTCGAGATCGTGAACCGAGTCGTAGGCGAAGCGCATGACGCCGCCCGCGAACCGGCTGTTGCCGCCGGACTCGTCGACCGGCGCCGCTTCCAGCATGATCACGCTCGCGCCCGCATCGCGCGCCGCCAGCGCCGCGCACAACGCGGCGTTGCCTTTACCCACTACGACGACATCTGCCTGCATCGACTTTTTTCTCCCCGACTGTCAGTAATGCGACTCGAACGACAGCCCGCCGCGCTTGGCGAGCTCTTCGAGATCGATGTAGGAGCGCTTGGTCTCCTTGTCCACGGTGAACTGCATCTTGCGGTTGGGCTCGGTGGTCGCGCGCACCGCGAGGAGCTGCATCGCCTCCGCGACTTCCCACTCGTGCGCGCCGGCGATGCCCGCGGGCGCGTAGATCGCGCTGCCGGCGCTCACCGGGTATTCGTTGCCTTCGATATCGCGCACCGTGGCGTGACCCGAGATCACGTAATAGAAAGCTTCGATCGGGTGCCAGTGCAGCGCTTCGAGCGCGCCCGCCTTGTAGGTCGCGAGCGAAATGCGCACGCGGTCGGTCGGGGTGTCCTTGAAGCCGACGATGGGCTTGAGACTCTGGCCTTCGGTGACGCCGCCGTGCGCAGGCACGTCGGCTTCCGCGATCACTCGTAATGTGGACTTCACTTCCATGACCTGCCTCCTCTTCGAAGGTCACGCGCCGTTGCGGCCGGACGCCGGCCGCGCTCAGGTGCCAACGCCTAGCGTATCACCTAGAATCACCTGACGAACAAGAGGAGCGACGATGTCTCTCGTTTTCAAAGGCGTGCTGCAAAGCCCGGTCACGCCGCTCAAATCCGATTTCAGTCCCGATCTGGCGACGTTCGAGAAACTGCTCGACTTTCACGTGCGCACCGGCGCGACGGCGATTTCGTGGCCGCACCACAAAGGGGAATCGCTGAATCTCTCGATCCCCGAGCGCAAGGCTTTCGCCGAAGTCGCGGTGAAAGTAGTGGCGGGGCGCGTTCCGGTGTCGATCCACGTGAGCGCGCTCGCGATCGAGGATTCGATGGAGCTCGCGCGCCACGCGAAAAAAATCGGCGCCGACGCGATCATCGCGATCACGCCCTATTTCTGGAACCCGAGCAGCGAAGCG
>CAZULX010000376.1:0-6391 GCA_964621335.1 uncultured Streptomycetaceae bacterium | reverse complement strand
ATGTCGATGCCGCCGCGCGTCGCGTGGCGCTACGACTGGTCGCCCGCGGCCGGAACTCCGGAAGCACGGCTGTATGCGGATTTTCTCCCGCCCCGCGACTGGCTCTAGCCAGCCCTGCGAGGTCAGCGTCGTTTCTCGCTCGCGACGTCTGCCTCTTCTTCGGCCGGGCGCGAGGCCGGCCGCCGCGGCAAGGCAACGGGAGGATCGAGCGACTTCGACCTGCGCAGCGCTTTCGCCAGCTCGCGGGTCTGTGCGGCGTAGAGCAGCTCGAGGTCGCGGTAGCGGGCGATCGCGCGCACGCCGAGATACGAGAGCAGCACGACGAGCGCAAGCGTGTAAATCGTGAGCGCGATGCTATAGCGGTCGCTCACCTTAATCGCGTCGGCGAGCTCGCGCTGAAAAAGATCGCTCGTCTGCGCCAGCCGCTGCCCTGTCTTCAGCGCCGCGAGGCGCTCGCCCAGCGTCTGCTCGAGCGGCTTCAGGAGCAGCATCCGGTGGACGTCGGCTTCGAGGCGCGCCATCCCGGACTGTATCGGCTTCGGCAGCTCTTTCGCCCGTGGCAGATCGACCGCGTACGATTCGAGGCTCGCCCGGTGCGCGGCGTTCGGCGCGTAGTGGTACTTCTGCATCTCCACGATCACTCGCACCACGAGGTTTTCGGCCGCGACCAGGCGCTCACGTTGCGGAAATTCGCGCCACGCCTTGCGCACGAGCGTGATGACTGCGGCATCGGAGCGCATCGCCGCTGCGAGCGCCTGCCTCGCATCCGCGCTCGCACGCTCGAAACGCGCGAGCACGTCGGCTTTTTCCACGTAGTCTTTCCTGAGACCGGTGACGCTCTCGCGGGCCGCATTCGTCCTGGCGGCGGCCGCAGCCGCATCGAGGGCGCGCTGTATCTGCGCGAGGTCGCTCGCCTCGATCGCCGTGGCGCGGGCAGGCGCAACGCTCCGCGCCTGCACGGCGGCGGCATCCCAGCGGGCATCGATCAGCTTTGCGCTTGCGAGCTGCGCGACGACATCGGTGAGGCGCGCCACGGCGGAATAAGCCGCCATGACATGCAGAACAACGAGCAGCGCGAGGAGAACGATGCCGATCGCCGCCATGCCACGGCGCGTGCGTGAGTGCTTGCGGAGCGTCTCGGAGAGGAGCTCGGGGTTGAGCAGTTGCCGCGGCACCTTCAGCGCGAGCTTGAGCGCGCTCCACTCACTCACCGAGATACGCACGGCGCACCTCCGGGTTGACGAGCAAAGCGTCCGCACGGTCGGCGAGCGCGATGCCGCCGCTTTCCATGACATATCCGCGGCTGCAGGTCTCGAGCGCGAGCTTCGCGTTCTGCTCGACGAGAAGCAGCGTCACGCCTTCGGAAGCGATGCCGCGGATGGTTTCGAATATTTTCTGCACCATGAGAGGGGCGAGCCCCATGCTCGGCTCGTCGAGTAGCAGGAGGCGCGGCCGGCTCATGAGCGCGCGCGCGATCGCGAGCATCTGCTGTTCCCCCCCGGAAAGCGTCCCCGCGAGCTGGCGCCGGCGCTCGGCGAGCCGCGGGAAGAGCGCATAGGCATGATCGCGATCCCGGGCCACACCGCCGTCGCGGCGGATGTAGGCGCCCATCGCGAGATTTTCGTCGGTCGTGAGGCGTCCGAAGACGCCGCGCCCTTCGGGCACCAGCGCGAGCCCCAGGCGCACGAGCTCGTGGGCGGCCGCACCGGTGATGTCGCGGCCATTATAGCGAACGCTGCCCGCCGCGGGCCGGATGAGCCCGGCGAGCGCTTTCAACGTCGTCGTCTTTCCCGCGCCGTTCGCGCCGATCAGCGTCACGAGCTCGCCTTCGGCCACGTCGAGGTCGATCCCTTTCACCGCTTCGATGCCGCCGTAGGCGACTTTGAGTCCTTTCACTTCAAGCAAGCGTGCCTCCGAGATACGCCTCGATCACCGTGGGGTCGCGCTGCACTTGCGCGGGCTCGCCTTCGGCGATCTTGACGCCGTAGTCGAGCACCGCGACGCGGTCGCAAAGACCCATCACGAGCTTCACGTCGTGCTCTATCAGAAGTAGCGTCGTGCCGTCCTCCCGGATGCGGGTGAGAAGTCGCGTCAACGCCGCGCGCTCCGTTGCGTTCATGCCCGCCGCCGGCTCGTCCAGGGCGAGGAGCCGCGGCTCGGTGGCGAGAGCGCGCGCGATCTCCAGCCTGCGCTGGTCCCCGTAGGAAAGGCCGCGCGCGAGATCGTTCGCGTGCCGCGCGATGTCGCAGTAATCGAGTATCTCGTGCGCGCGTCCCTCGATCGCCGCCTCCTCCGCGCGCGTACGCGCGCCGCGCAGGACCGCGCCGATGACCCCCGCGCGGGTGCGCACGTGGCGGCCGACCATGACGTTCTCGAGCGCGGTCATGTTGGCGAAGAGCCGGATGTTCTGGAACGTGCGCGCGATGCCGTGGGCAGCGATATCGTGGGGTTTCATGCCGCTCACGCGCACGCCCTCGAACGTCACGGTGCCGCCGTCCGGACCATAGACCCCGGTCACGACGTTGAAGAGCGTCGTCTTGCCCGCGCCGTTGGGCCCTATCAGCCCGTAAATACCGCCGCGGGGCACGTCGAGCGACACCTCGGCAAGAGCGGTCAGCCCGCCGAAGCGCTTGGCGACTCCGCTCACTTCGAGGAAAGCGTCAGCGACGGACATCGGCGCCTTCCGTGCCCGCAGGCTCGCGGGTCGCCGCGAGCTCGCGGCGGCGGATCTTCGACGGCCACAGCCCCGCAGGCCTGAATTGCATCATCAGCACCAGCGCGAGCCCGAAAAGGAGCATGCGGAGATCCGAAGGGTCGACGTAGACCGCGCCGAAAAGGGCTTCCTGCAAGGGTCCTGCGTGGCGCAGCGCCTCGGGCAGCGCCGTCAGCAGCAGCGCACCCAGCACCACGCCGCCGACGTTGCCCATGCCGCCCAGCACGACCATGCACAAGACCATGATCGAGTCGAGCAGCGTGAAGCTCTCCGGGCTGATGAAGCCCTGGAAGGAGGCGAACAGCCCCCCGGCCACCCCGCCGAACGTCGCGCCCATCGCGAACGCGAGGAGCTTCATGTTGCGCGTGTGTATGCCCATGGCCGCCGCGGCGAGCTCGTCTTCGCGTATCGCCACCCACGCGCGTCCGATCCGGGAATCCTCGAGCCTCGCCGAGATGAATATCGACGCCACGACGCACGCCAGGAAGACGTAGTAATAGCTGTGCACCGGCGCTATCGTGATTCCCGCGACGATGTGCGTCTTGGCGAGGCTCACCGTTCCCAGGTGCAACGGGTCGACGAGCGTGATCCCCTGCGGGCCGTTCGTGATGTTGAAAGGCCGGTTCAGGTTGTTCAGGAAAATCCGGATGATCTCGCCGAAGCCGAGGGTCACGATCGCGAGGTAGTCGCCGCGCAGCCGCAGCACCGGCGCCCCGAGCAGCACGCCGAAGAACGCCGCCACCAGCGCACCCAGCGGAAGCAGCAGGAGAAACGAAGCGTGGATGTCGAACTGCGGCGAGGCGAGCAGCGCATAGGCGTAGGCGCCGACCGCGAAAAACGCGATATAGCCGAGGTCGAGCAGCCCGGCGTAACCGACGACGATGTTGAGCCCGAGGGCGAGCATCATGAACAGGAGGGCCACGTCGACGATGCGCACCCACGTGCGGCCGAGCGCGGCGTCGATCAGAAAAGGCGCGGCCAGCAGCAGCGCCGCGAGCGCGATCCACAGCGCGATGCGCAGACCCGCACGCTGCGCGAGCGCCGGGGAGAGAGTCGCCTGTCTAATCAAACGCCAAATCCTGAATCCTGCCCTTCACGCCCTCTCGCTCACGCGCTGCCCCATCAGGCCCGAAGGCTTCAGCACGAGCACGAGCACGAGCACCAGAAAAGCGAAGACGTCGCGGTAATTGCTCCCGAGGAGCCCGCCTGTCCAGTCGCCGATGTAACCCGAGGCGATGCTCTCGATGACCCCGAGCAGGAGCCCGCCCAGCATCGCGCCCGCGACGTTGCCGATCCCGCCGAGCACCGCCGCGGTGAAGGCCTTGAGACCGAGCATGAACCCCATGAAATAGTGCCCGAGCCCGTAGTAGAGCACGACCATGAGCCCGGCGAGCGCGCCGACCGCCGAGCCCAGGACGAAAGTGAAGGCGATGACGCGGTTCGTGTCCACGCCCATCAGACCCGCGATGTCCGGATTCTGCTCGGTCGCGCGCATGGCGCGGCCGATGCGCGTCGCCTTGATGAACCACAGCAGCGCCGCCATGACGCCGCACGCCAGCAGGAAGATGTAGAGCTGGAGGTCGGTCAATTGAGCGCCCCCGATGCGGATCTCGCTCGGCGTGATGATCGCGGGCATCGAGATGTACTGCTTGCCCCACACCAGCGCCGCCGAGTACTGGATCAGGATGGACACGCCGATCGCGGTGATGAGCGGCGCGAGTCGCGGCGCGCGCCGCAGCGGCCGGTAAGCCATGCGCTCGACGGTGACGCCGATCGAGACGCACACCAGTGCGGACGCGGCGAGCGCGATCAGCAGGATGACGATCGGGGGCAGCCCACTGCCCGCGAGCAGCCCGACGACGGTGAGGGCGACGAGCGCCCCGACCATCACGATGTCCCCGTGCGCGAAGTTGATGAGTCCCAGTATCCCGTAGACCATGGTGTAGCCGAGGGCGACGAGAGCGTAGATGCTGCCGAGCACCAGGCCGTTGATGATCTGCTGGAGAAAAATGTCCATGCTGTGCGCGGCCCTGATGCAAAAACGGCACCGGGAGCGGTGCCGTTGAAATCAGCGCGCCGGAAAGCGCCGGCGTCGCAACCCGCGCGCGCTCACTTCTTCCCGGAGCCTGTGCCGGCGGACGAGGGGGCGGACTGCGGCGAGACCGTCTCCAGCGGCTCCCACTTGCCGCCTTTCACGACGTAAATCGTGATCGGCGCGTTCTTCAGGTCGCCTTTCTCGTCGAAAGCGATGGGACCGATGACGCCGTTGTAGCTCGTCTTGCCGATCTCCGGCAGGAACTTGGCGGGGTCGGTCGAGCCGGCGCGCTTCATGGAGTCGACGAAAACCATCACGGCGTCGTAGCCCATGGGGGCGAATAGCTCGACGTCCTGATTGAACTTCGCTTTGAATTTCTTGAGGAACTCGGCGCCGCCGGGCATTTTCTCCTTCGGCAGCCCGGGCATCGAGGCCATGACGCCTTCCGCGGCGGGGCCCGCGAGCTTGATGAAATTCGGCGTCTGCATGCCGTCGCCGCCGATGTATTTCGCCTTGATGCCGAGCTCCGACATCTGCTTCACCATCGGACCCGCCTGCGGATCGATGCCGCCGAACATGATGAGATCGGGATTGCGGCCCTTGATCTTGGTGAGGATGGACTTGAAATCGGTGTCCTTGTCGGTGGTGTGCTCGCGCGCGACGATTTTCGCGCCGGCCTCCTTCGCCGTTTTCTCGAACGCGTCGGCGAGTCCCTGACCATATGCCGTGCTGTCGTCGATCACGGCGATCGCCTTCGCTTTGAGAGTCGCGGTGGCGTAGCGGCCCAGCGTGGGGCCCTGCTGGTCGTCGTGCGCGACGACGCGGAAAGTCGTCTTGAAACCCTGCTGCGTGTACTTGGGATTCGTCGACGAGGGCGAGATCTGCGGGACCCCCGCGTCGGAATAGATCTTCGAAGCCGGGATAGAAGCGCCCGAATTGAAGTGCCCGACTACCGCGACCACTTTGGAATCCACCAGCTTCTGGGCGACCGTGGTCGCTTTGGTCGGATTCGCCTCGTCGTCTTCGGCGACGAGCTCGAGCTTCACTTTGCGCCCGCCGATTTCGACGCCGGCGGCATTAGCGTCTTCGATCGCGAGCTGCACGCCGTTGCGGATGTCGTTGCCGATGTGCGCCTGCGGCCCGGTGAGGGGAGACGCGCTGCCGATGCGCACGGCGGCCGCCTCGATTGCCCGCGGCGCGTCCGTTTTCTGCGCGGCCGGCTCTTCTTTCTTGCAGCCGGCGAGCGCGACGGCAAACGCGGCCGCGACGGCTGCGCCGATGACGATTCTTCGCTTCATGGCGACTCTCCCCTTGTTGTCCCGGTTATTGTGGCTTACTTCGTCGCGAGTATCCACTTCACCAGGGTCTTCACGTCGTCGTCTTTCAGGTGCGCGTTCGGCGGCATCGGCACTTCGCCCCATACGCCCTTGCCCCCCGCCTTCACTTTCTTGAAGAGGCCGGCCTCCGCGCCTTTGTCGTTGCGGTATTTCGCGGCGATCTCCTTGTAGGAGGGCCCGATCACCTTCTTGTCGACGCCGTGACACGTCATGCAGCCGGTCGACTGCGCCAGTTTCTCGTTGGCGTGAGCCGCGCCCGCGAGCGCCAGCGCAGCCGCCACGGCGCAGGCGCCGATTGTGCGTTTC
>CAZULX010000375.1:0-7966 GCA_964621335.1 uncultured Streptomycetaceae bacterium | reverse complement strand
TTCCCATTTGAAGTATTCTACTCAGCGATGTATCCGCCGATGTATCCAAATGGCTCCCCAAGTCCTTGGTGCGCTGGCCCCTCTAGAGGATGGTGGGCGGTACTGGGATCGAACCAGTGGCTTCCACCGTGTGAAGGTGGCACTCTACCGCTGAGTTAACCGCCCGTGAATGCAGGGAGTACAGCGGCGGCTAGTTTAGCATCGGCCTTCGCGGAGCGTCCAATACGCGGGGCTATAATCCGGCTCGAACGCTCATGAGCCGTCTCCTTTTCATGCCGTCGGTTTTGTCGCGCGCCGCAATCGCCGCGTGCTTTGCGCTCATCGGAGCGGGCCCTGCGATCGCGCAAGACTGTGGTGCCGATGTCCCGGGCGCAAAAAAAGTCGAATCGTCCGAATACGTCCTCGCGTACCGCACGATGCCGGCGCCCGTTCCCATGGGCCGGCATTTCACCGTCGATCTCGTCGTTTGTCCGCGCAGCGGCGCAGCGGTGCCCGATCGCGTGCAGATCGACGCGCACATGCCCGAGCATAGGCACGGCATGAACTACAAGGCGCTGGTGAAGCCGCTCGGCAGCGGGCGGTTCCATGCCGAAGGGTTGATGTTCCACATGCCCGGCCGCTGGGAGCTCCTGTTCGATGTGCAGGACGGAGGCTCGACCGTGAGGCTCGCCGACAGCATCGTCCTCAGGTGATGAGCCGTGTCCTCGCGCTCTTTGCGCTGACCGCGGTGTGCACGTGGTCGGGCGCCGCGAACGCGCCGCAGAGCGCGCTGATCGCCTACACGCCGGATGAGATCGCGGCGATCACGCAGCACGGACCGTGGCCGATGCCGTGGGCGCCCGACCCCAGCAACCGCGTTTCGGGCCGGCCGGACGCGATCGATCTCGGCGCGCGACTCTTCTTCGACGCAAGGCTTTCGAAGACCGGCACCGTGTCTTGCGCGAGCTGTCACGTCCCCGAGAAGAACTGGACCGACGGGCGCAAGCTCGGCGTCGGGCTCGCCGAAGTAGACCGCAACACACCGACCCTCATGAACCTGCGGCACAGCCGCTGGTTCGGCTGGGACGGCGCGAACGACACGCTGTGGGCGCAGAGCGTGCGGCCCATCCTCGACCCGCGCGAAATGAACGCGACCGAGGCGCACGTCGCGCAGGTAGCAAGGGATGATGCCGATCTCGCGTGCAGGTACGAAAAAGTTTTCGGGCGCGCACTGCCGCGGGACGACGAAACGCTGATGGTGGACCTGGGAAAGGCGCTCGCGGCTTTCCAGGAAACGCTCGCCACCCGGCGCACACCGTTCGACGAGTACCGCGACGCGCTCGCCCGCGGCGATTGGGAAGCGGCGGGCCGCTATCCGCAGCCCGCGCAGCGCGGCGCGAAGATCTTCGTCGGCAAAGGCTCGTGCAATCTCTGCCACGTCGGCCCCAATTTCACCCACGGCGAGTTTCACGAGATCGGCATTCCGATCTTCAGGAAGTCGGGCGGCGTCGACTGGGGACGCTACCAGGCGATCAAGATGCTGAAAGCGAGCCGCTTCAACCTCCTCGGCGCCTACAACGACGACCCTGCGCGCTCGACCGCGACCTCGACGCGCTTCGTCGCATTGCTGCCGCAGACGTTCGAGCAGTTCAAGGTGCCGAGCCTGCGCAACGTCGCGCTGACCGCGCCTTACATGCACAACGGGCATCTCGCGACGCTGCGTGAGGTGGTACGCCACTACTCCGAGATCGATCCCACGATGCTGCATGCCGCGCACGTCTACGCCGCGGGCGTTTTTGACGACACCATCGGCGAGGCGGTCCCGACCGATACCCTGCTGAAGCCGCTCAAGCTGAGCGCGGGCGAGATCGCCGATGTGGTCGCGTTTCTCGAAACCCTCGCCGAGCCCGACGCGCATCGATCGAAGGCGCCGGTTTTCGATGCGCTGCCCTGTTCCGGATCCCGCCCATGAAAAAAATCACCATCATCGGCGCCGGCATCGTCGGCGTTGCCACCGCCGCGTATCTCCGGCGCGACGGCCACGACGTGACCATCGTCGACATGCGTCCGCCCGGTGAGTACTGCTCTTTCGGCAACGCCGGCATCCTGAGCCCTGGCTCGTGCGTGCCGCTCGCGACTCCCGGCATCCACTGGAAGGTGCCGGGCTACCTCGCGGACCCGATGGGACCGCTCCTGATCCGCTGGCGCTATCTGCCGAAAGCGGCGCCGTGGCTCTTGCGCTTCCTCGCGGCTTCGCGCCCGGGCCGCGTCGAGAAGATCGCGGACGCGCTACGGCCGCTGCTGCGTCAGACGTTCGACGCTTACGCTCCACTCGTCGAGCACGCGGGGGTGAGCGATCTCATCCGGCAAACCGGTTACGTCGTCGCCTACGAGAAGCGTGCGAGCTATCTCGGCGACTCCATTGCGTGGAAGCTCCGACGAGACCGTGGCGTCGAAGTCCAGGAGCTCGACGACGCCGGCGTGAAGCAGCTGGTGCCGCAGCTCACGGGCCGCTACGAAGTCGGCCTCTATCTTCCGGAGCAGGGTTTCGTCGCGAATCCCGAGCGGCTCACCAAGGCGCTCGCCGCGCAGTTCCAGCGCGACGGCGGAAAAGTACTTCAGCGCGAAGTGCGCGACATCGACGTCGGCCCCGACGGACCGCGCGCGCTGGTCACCGATGCGGGCACGATGCCGGTGGAGACGCTGGTCGTCTGCGCCGGCTCGCACTCCAACGAGTTCAGCGCGAAGCTCGGTGACCGCGTTCCCCTCGAAGCCGAACGCGGCTATCACGTGACCTACTCGGACCCGCGCGTGACGCTGCCGATGCCGGTCTTCATGCCCGAGCACAAGTTTTTCATCACGCCCATGGAGATGGGGCTGCGGATCGCCGGGCAAACCGAGTTCGCCGGAATACACGCGGAGCCGAATTACGCGCGGGCGGATATTCTCGCGAAGCAAATGCAGCGTGTTTTTCCGCAGATCAGCACCGCCGACATGACGAAATGGATGGGGCGGCGGCCTTCGATGCCCGACTCGCTGCCGGTGATCGGCCGCTCGACGCGGTTCGCCAACGCCTGGTATGCGTTCGGCCACGGGCACGTGGGTCTCTGTAGCGGCGCGCCGACCGGACGACTTGTCGCCGAGCTGATCGCGGGCCGCCCGCCGAACATCGACGTCACGCCCTACAGCCCGCAGCGGTTCTAGCGCGAGCTATTTCCGGCGCGCGGCCTTCTTCTTCGCCGGGCGCTGCGCCGTCCTTTTCGCACCCGGTCGTGGCTTTTTCCTGGCGATCGCACGCGTCTTCTTCCCGACGGCTGCGCGCAAGGTTTTCTTCACGCTCTTGAGCGCGCGTTTGGCCGTCCGCGCCACGCGTGACACGGTCGTCTTCGCCGTCGCGCGCCCGCGCTTCGCAGTCGAAGGCTTTCCGACCGTGATCGTGCGCCCGCTCTTCGCAGACTCCAGTATCGCCTCGAGCACCGTCACCCCGTGCTCTTCGTCGCCGCCCGCGACCGCGAGCGCGCGTCCGTCGCGCACCGCGTCCGCGAAGTTCTCGAGCTCCGCGCGCTCGGTGCTCGTGTCGGGGAAGGTGATGACCTGCGGCCGCTGGTGCGCGTGCAGGTTTTCGGGCTCGACGAAGCAGACTTTCATCTGCCACGTGGTGAGGTGCTCGACGTCGCCCACTTCGACCCAGCCGCGCGAGCCGAAGACCTGCATGCGCCAGGTCTCGGCGGTGGCGATGATCGTCCCGAGATAGCCCGTCGCGCCGTTTTTGAAGCGGAAGAGCATGGAGGTGGTGTCGTCGATGCCGTAGTCGAGCGCGATGCGATAGCTTTGCGCCTGCACCGCCTCGACCTGTCCCGCGAGATAGAGCATCGCGTCGACGACGTGGATGCCGCGGCCGGTCATGCCGCCCGCCGGCCCTTCGTCGCGCTGCTGACGCCAGTGCGTTTTCGGAAAGCGATACACGCTCGGGCCGCAGAAATTGCCTTCGATGTGGAGCAGCGTGCCGAGACGCCCGTCTTCGAGCATGCGGCGGATTTCCTGCAGCGCGGGCTGGAAGCGCCAGTTGAAGCCCACGCCCAGCGTGACGGTGTTGCGTGCAGCCGCGCGCACGGCTTCGGCGGCATCGCGTGAGGTCAGCGTGAAAGGCTTCTCGGTGAATACGGGTTTCCCGGCTTTCGCCGCGGCGAGGATTTGCGCGGCATGCACCGTATGGGGCGTCGCGAGCACGATCGCGTCTATCGCGGGATCGGCGAGCACCGCGCCGTAATCGCTGTGGAGCGTGAGTCCCTGGCGCTCGGCGTACTCGCGCGCGTTCTCGGGATGGCGCAGCACGCCGGCGACGAAGCGTATTTTGTCGCTCTTGCCCTGCACGCTGTTGACGAGGTTCTGGCCCCAGCGCCCGAGGCCGACGATTGCTGCGTTGATCATGTGATTTTCGTTCGTTGTAGGAAGGAGGGGAATCGTACCGTCGCCTCGACGCCCGCACAAGCCGGCGAAGGACCTCGTGTAAGGCTCTATACTAACGACCGATAGAACGCATATCGCAAGGAATTCACCGATGACTGTTGCAAGCGGCGCCCGCTTCGAGGTGGGCGTCGATATCGGCGGCACGTTCACCGACGTCGTCTGCCGCGGCGCGGGCGGCGAGTTGAGGCTCGTGAAGATACCCACCACGCGCGCGAATCCGAGCGCGGGTGTCCTGAGCGCGGTCGAGCACATGGCGCGCGAGTGGAACATCGCGCCGGAGACGATCGCGCGCTTCGTGCACGGCACGACCGTCGCCACCAACGCGGTGCTGGAGCGCAAAGGGGCGAAGATCGGGCTCATCACGACGCAGGGCTTCAGAGACGTGCTCGAGATCGGGCGCCAGAGCCGGCGCAACGTCTACAGCGTCATGCTCAGGCCCGAGACTCCCGGTTTCCTCGTGCCGGGCGCGTTGCGCCGCGAAGTGGCCGAGCGCGTCGCCGCGACGGGAGAGGTCCTCGTTCCGCTCGACGAAGAGGCCGTGCGGCGCGAAGCGGACTACCTCGCCGCGCAGGGCGTGAAGGCGATCGCGATCTCGTTTCTCTTCTCATTCCTCAATCCAGCGCACGAGCGGCGCGCAGCCGAGATCGTGCGCGAATCGCAGCCGGATCTCATGGTGTCGATCTCTTCGGAAGTCGACCCGGCTTTCCGCGAGTACGAGCGCACGTGCATCACCGCTTTCGACGCCTACCTCAAACCCGTCATCGGCAACTACCTCGAAAGCATGGAGCGCGACCTCGAAGCGAATCGCGTGGGCTCGCCGCTGCAGATCATGCAGTCACGAGGCGGCGTCTCGTCTTCGCGCATCGCACGGCGCAGCCCGGTGCGCCTATTCCTGTCCGGACCCGCAGCGGGCGTGATCGGCGGGCGCGTTGCCGGTGCGGCTGCCGGAGCGGACGACGTGATCACGATAGACATCGGCGGCACCAGCGCGGACATTGCGCTCATCGCCCGCGGCAAGCCGCTGATCGCGGCGGAAGGTGTGCTCGACGGGTATTCGGTGCGCGTGCCCATGGTCGACGTGAACGCGATCGGCGCAGGCGGCGGCAGCATCGCATGGATCGACGGGGCGAAGTCGCTGCGCGTCGGCCCGCACTCCGCCGGATCGGAGCCCGGGCCGGCCTGTTACGGACGGGGCGGCACCGATGCCACGGTGACCGATGCGTCGATCGTCCTCGGCTACATAGACCCGCAGTATTTCGCGGGCGGCTCGATGAGCCTCACGCCCGAGCTTGCGCGGAAAGCGATCGAGCAAAGAATCGCGAAGCCGCTCGGCATGAGCGTGGAGCAGGCTGCGCTCGGCATCCATCGCGTCATCGATGCGACGATGGCCGAAGGCATACGCTTCGTCTCGGTGAAGCGCGGCATCGATCCGCGCCGCTTCAGCCTGGTGCCGCTGGGCGGCGGGGGGCCGGTGCACGCCACGGCGCTCGCACGCGACCTGGGCATAACCCGCGTGATCGTGCCGCTGCACCCGGGCGTGCTTTCGGCAGAAGGCCTGCTCGCTGCGCCGGTCGAGCACGAGGCCGCGGTCGCATTCAATGCGCCGCTCGCCGCGGTGACCCAAGACATGCTCGCCAAAGCTTACGCCGAGCTCGACGCGCGCTGCGGCGCCCTCATGGAGACCGAGCGGGTGAGCCCTACGAGCGTCGAGCGCCACTACCTCGCCGACGCGTGCTACATCGGTCAGTCGTATCACCTGGAAGTGCCGGTGGAGATGGCGGGCGACACGATTGCACGCCTCGCCGCCGATTTCTACGAAGCCCACGACCGGATCTACGGCCACAGCGCGCAGGGGCCGATCAAGCTCGTGAACCTGCGCGCGGTGCATCAGGCCGGCGCCGGCGCCGAAGCAGCTCCACAACGCTACGAAGCGTCCAGCGGCGATGCGCTCAAGGGAATGCGCCGCATACTCACCGCCGAATCGGGCGGCTTCGTCGACGCCCGCGTCTACGAGCGCAGCCGGATTGCGCCGGGAACGCGCTTCGAAGGCCCTGCGATCGTCGAGCAGGCGGACACGACGACCGTGGTCGAGCCCGGCTGGCAGGCGGAAGTGGACGCGCGCGGCAGCCTCATACTGACTGCGGTGGCCGTATGAACACACTTACACGCAACGAAGTCATCGATCCGATCACGACCGAAGTCATACGCAATAAGCTCGAAGGCATCGCGAACGAGATGGAGCTGACGCTGCTGCGGAGCTCGTTCTCGCCGATCGTGAAGGAGGGGCTGGATACTTCCGCGAGCCTTTTCACCGTCAGCGGAGAGACACTCGCCCAGGCGTGCGCGATCCCGGTGCACCTCGCGACGCTCATACCCGCGCTGGCGACGATGGTCGCGAAGTTCCCGATCGCGACCATGCGCGAAGGCGATGCCTACATTCTCAACGATCCCTATTGCGGCGGCACGCACCTCCCGGACATCGCGATCATGACGCCGGTTTTCCAAGAAGGCCGCGTGATCGCGCTCACTGCGACCATGACCCACCACGGGGACATCGGAGGCTATTCGCCCGGTTCGCTGCCGCCGAACGCGACCGAAATCTACCAGGAAGGCCTGCGCATTCCGGCGCTCCGATTTCGCGATGCGGGCGAGTACAACGAGACGCTGGTCTCCATCCTGCGGCTGAACAGTCGCCTCCCCGACACGCTGATGGGCGATCTCAACGCGCAGCTCGCTGCCTGCACGGTGGGCGGGCGGCGCTTGCAGGAGCTCGCGAGCCATTACGGGGCGGACTTCCTGATGGCGGTGTTCGAAGAGCTGCTCGATCGCTCGGAGACGATGACGCGCGCGGCGCTGCGGGAGATACCCGAAGGCACGTATCGTTACGTCGATCATCTCGACAACGACGGCATCGATCTCGAGCGCCCAGTGCGCATCGAGGTCGCCGTGACGGTGCGCGAGGGCACGATCGAGTTCGATCTCGCGGGCACCGATCCGCAGTTGAAGGGACCGCTCAACTGCGTGCCCTCGGGCTCGCAGGCCGCGGCGTATTTCGCGGTGCGCGTGCTCACCGACGCGACGATACCGACCAACGGCGGCTGCTTCAGGCCCGTCACGTTGAAGCTGCCGAAGGGCTCGCTCGTGAATCCCGAAGAGCCCGCGCCGGTGAACGCGCGCACCTCCACGATCAAGCGCATCGCGACGTGCATGGTGAGCGCGCTCGCGGGAGTGCTGCCCGACCGCGTGAGCGCGCCGGCGGCTGGCACGCTGCTCGTCGTCGCATTCGCCGGGCGGCGCGCGAGCGGCGAGCGCTTCATCGTCGGTGAGCTGATCGCAGGCGGCAGCGGTGCGGGCCGCGACCGCGACGGCGTCGATGTCGTCGACACCGATGCGAGCAACTGCATGAACCTCCCCGCGGAGGCGCTCGAGATGGACGCGCCGCTGCGGCTCCATCGCGTAGCGCTGCGGCAGGATTCTGCGGGCGCGGGAGCGTATCGCGGCGGTCTCGGCGTGATAC
>CAZULX010000374.1:0-5460 GCA_964621335.1 uncultured Streptomycetaceae bacterium | reverse complement strand
ACCAGATTGCGGTTGTACACGTTGCCGCCCGAAGGAAAGCGATGATAAGGCGGATGCAGCAGCTCGATCATGCGTGCGGCTGCCCGTTGCCCAGGATGGTGCGATGCGCCGCTGATCTCAATCCCTGTATCGATCGCGCGTGCCCATGACGAAAGCGTCCGCGGACATTCAGGTGCGGCTCGTGCGCTGGAGCGAGCTTCACGCGACCGTCATGCTCGCCGGCACAGCGCTGGTTCTGGCCGGCGCGTCGCTGTGGGCTTTGATGCTCCTCGCCGCCGTATCCTTCGCGGCGCTCGTATGGCGCTGCCGCACTCATTGGTCGCCTCCCGGCCGGTTCGGCGCCGCGAACGCGCTCACCGCAGCGAGACTTCTCGGCGTGCTGGCATTGCCGTCGGTTGCAGCGATGAGTCCGCTCGCTGTCGCGGGCTTTGCGGTAACGCTATTCGCGCTCGACGGCGTGGACGGCTGGCTCGCGCGCAGGCTCGGCCTTGCCTCGGAATTCGGCGCGTACCTGGACAAGGAAACGGATGCGTTTTTCATGCTCGTGCTGTGTTTGCTGGTCTATACCGGCGGGCGTTTCGGAGCATGGATCCTGCTGCCGGGCCTCTTGCGCTATGGTTTCGTGGTGTTTCTGATGCTGGCCAAACCACCCGCGGTCAAGGAGCGGCGAAGCGCCAGGGGCAGGTGGATGTACTTCGGCATGATATCGGCCCTCGTCGCCGCGTTCACGCCTTTTCCTGCTTTCTACCAGCCGTACGCGCTGCTGATGACGCTGGTGCTGCTCTATTCCTTTGCGGACGCGCTGCTCGATCTGTATTGCAGGCCGCGCGAGAACGGGAGCGCGTAAATTGCCGCGCCTGACAACTCGGCCGGTGCACGATGTGGACGAGATACGCGCTTTCTTCGACGCGCTCGCCACGGATTACCATGAAAGCCACGGCGATGGCGGCCGGCTCCTGCGCTATCGGCTGTCCGTGATCCGCCGGCTGCTGAGCGACGTGGAGCGCTCGTGCCTGGTGGAGATCGGGTGTGGCACTGGGCTGCATCTGTTTCCCCTCGCCGGCGAGTTCCACGCGGCAATCGGCACCGACCTCTCGCCCGGGATGATCGCTGCCGCCGAAGCGATACGCGCTGCCCATCCCCACGGCACGCGCGTGCGTCTCGCGGCCGACGCAGCTGAGTGCCTGGGGGGCGTGCAGGATTCCGTTGCGGACGCCGTTCTGTGCGTCGGCGCCTTCGAGCACATGCAGGACAGGCATACCGTGTTGAGGGAGGTGCAGCGCGTCCTCAAGCCCGGCGGCGCTTTCGTCTGCCTCTCGGCGAACGGTGGCTATGTCTGGTACACGCGCCTAGCGCCATGGCTGCGGCTGGCAACGCGGCATTTGAGCACCGACCGGTTCGTAACCGGCAGCGAGTGGCGCGCGCTCCTGCGGGAGGCGGGCCTGAGGCCGCTGGAGATCAGCTATTGGCGCTTCGTGCCCGCTGGCGACATGCCGCGCTGGGCTGCCGCGATCATGAGCGGGCTGGACCGCGTCGGCGCCGCTTTGGGGCTTTCCGCGCTGCGCGGCGGCTGTTACGCGAAAGCGGTCAAGTCCTGACGGCGCGTCGCCATGATGTCGAGTTGATGAACGATCATCCCCAGCTCGCCGCATTCGAGCTGGGCCGATCTTTCGGCATACCAGCGCGCGAGGCTGTCGCGGTCGATACCCGGCTGCCGTTCGCTCTCGCCGCGAATCATGGAAAGCAGCGCGCGGAGCACGTCGGCGTCGCGGTCGCGGTAGTGGCCTTCCCGCGGTGTGATGTTCCAGTCCGAGCTGCCGTATGCGGCCACATCGAAGCCCGCCCGCGCCAACAGACTGTGAAGGCGCCGACCCGAGCGGGCACCGCCCGTGGGCTCGCCTTGCACGCGGCGTCGCTCCATCGACGCATCGTATTCGGCAAGCACTGCGGTTTCGAATGCGGGATCGCGATAACGCGGAAAGAGCGCGGTGTGGCCGTCGTAGTTGAGCGTCGCATAAAGCACACCCTCTTGCGCGAGCCACGCCGAGAACAGCGACAGCGCCCGCGCCATGGGCACGATATCCATGAAGCTGTGCGCGCTGATGAAATCGTAGCGAGCGCTCTTCGCCGGCTCGAATTCGAACAGGCCGCGGCATAGCAAATCCACGCGGATCTGCTGGCCCGCGTGCTCGGCCTCGATGCCGCTTGCGTTGGCGCGCGCGCGATAACCCAGCCGTTCCAGCTGCGCGGTGATTGCGACAGCGCCGGTTTTCAGGACGCTCACATCCCGATCGAGCGCGGTGATGTCGAGCGAGACTCGCAGCCCGCTTTCGAGGAGCCTCCGCACCATTGCGCCCGTACCCGTGCCTACGTCCAGACAGTGCAGAACGCCGCGCGTACGCCCGAGGCGATCGAAACACGCTTGGCGCACATCGGAGTTGAGGCTGCGTTCGTCCAGGGGGAACTTGGCTTCGAGGTAATCCGCGAACTCAATGTGCATGACGCTGCAATGGCTTCCCGAGTTGCGCACGCATGACTCGCGCGGCGCGCGTGTCGTTTGGTTCGTCAGCCCGGCTGGGCGCTATAGGCTGCCCAGTCGCGCTCGTTCTCCCATAGCCTCACGGTGAGGGTCTTTCCATGCAGTGATATGCGCGACGCCAGCATCTCCCAGAAAATGCGCGAGAAGTGCTCGAGGCTCGGGTTGAGCCCTGCGAACATGGGGAGCTCGTTCAACGTGCGCTCGCCAACCTGCGAGATCACGGCATTGACTGCGCCATTCAGCTCGACGATATCGATCAGGTAGCCGTGACGATCGAGCTCGGTCCCCTCCACCCGGATTTCGCAGCGGTAATGATGGCTGTGAATTTCATTTTCCGAGCCCCAGTCGCCACCGACGAGATAATGCCGTGCGATGAAGTCCCGGGTGATGGCCAGTTGATACATGTCGCTATTCCTGGCGCTCTCAGCGATATTCGAACACCACCTGCAGAACGCCATCGTCCGGGCGACTCGCGAGATCGAACGCCCGCTGGCAGTCGTGGAACGAAAAGCTGTGCGTGATGAGCCGTTGTGGCGCGAGCCTTGCTATCGCATCCCAGGCGAGGCCGATGCGGCGCGCCTTGGTCCAGCGGCCCGACACCCGCGGGTGTAGCGTGCTCACCTGACTCGAGCTCACCTCGATACGGCGGCGATGGAAATGCGTGCCCAGATCGAGCACCTCCCCGCTGCGCCCATACCACGAGCCTACGATGATCCTTCCCGTGAAGCCGACAAGCTCGATCGCCTGATTGAGCGCCTGCATGTTGCCGGAGAGCTCGACCGCGAGATCCAGTCCCGTGGGCTCCGGTTCGAAGAGGTCCTTCTCGAGCGCGCCCCACTGCGCGCTGTCGCCGGGATCGACTGCGCGGCCAGCGCCCAGCTCGAGCGATCGTTCCCGCCGTCCGGCGATCGGATCCGCGGTGATCAGCGCGCTTAAGGGAAACTGCGCCAGCAGCGCGGTAGTGAGCAGGCCGACGATGCCCAGCCCGAAGACCATTGCACGCTCGCCGATCGTCGGGTTGGCGTCCATGACGAAATTGATCGCCGATTCCATGTTCGCGATGAACAGCGCCGCACGGGGCTCGATGTGCGCGGGAATCGGAATGACATCGCGCAGCGGAACGACGGCGTGGTCCTGGTGAGGGTGAAAGGCAAAAACGTGCCGTCCGCGCAAAGCGGGATCGACACCGGCGCCGGCATCGATCACTTCGCCCACCAGTGCGTAGCCATAGGTGAAGGGGTATTCGAAGGTCCCCTGGAGAGTGGCTATCGTACTGTCCTGAGCAGAGCCCGCGGGGAAGTGGCCCCGGTAAATCAACGACTCGGTTCCTGCGCTGATTGCGGAGTATCGCGTTCGAATCAGCACGTGATCGGCCGTGAGAGGCAGGAGCCGGGCAGCGGCTATCGACACCTGTTCCGGTGCGACATGGTGAATCGCGAGCGGCTCCATCATGTCCGGCTCAGAGGCCCGTAGGCGATGAGATCGCGGTCGAGAATCTGGTAGCGGCAGTCGACGATCGACAGCGGCGCTGCGTTCTGCGGCCGGCACAGGGTTTCCACTGCTTTTATGCCGCCGATCAACTTCGGCGTGATCGTGAGGACGCAGTAATCCACCAACTGCCGGGCGAGTATCCAGTTGATGACCGTGGCGCCGCCTTCGACCATGACGCTGCGTATGTCGAGGCTGCGAAGCAGTCGCAAGGCCGCACGCAGATCGACGCGGCCCTGCTCCTGCCCCACCGTGAATATGTGCGCACCTTTGTCCTTCAGACGCTCGAGGCAATCCGCCGGGGCTTTGTCCGTGGTGATGATGATGGGTTTTCGGGTGAGGTGCCGGAGCAGACGGGCGTGTTCGGGAAAGCGCAGCTCGCTGTCCAGCACCACGGCATGCGGATCGTCGCCTTCGCAGTAGCGCACGGTGAGCTGCGGATCATCGCTGACAACTGTATTGATGCCTACGAGCACCGCATCGTGTAGCGAGCGCACCATGTGCGTCATTTCGAGCGACTTTCTGCAACTGAGGGAACACGGACTGGCGCGGGAGACCGCGACGCTGCCGTCGAGACTTTGCGAATAGCTCAACGTCACGAACGGTCGATCGCCCGCGCGACGCCGATGCGCGGCGAGCTGGTCGACCAGGGGCTCCAGGAACGCCATGTCGCCGGATGCCCGTAGCCTCGTCAGCATGCGTCCACGCAGGCTCCGGTCGATATCCTCTACACCGCTGATACCCAGGGGGCCGCCTCGCTCCATGCATTGAACGATACTACGACTTCCGAACCCTCGCGAATTTCTAGGAGGCAGCCAACTGATCGAGCCTCAGATCTCGATCGGCACGTCGACGAGATTGCCCCACTCGGTCCACGAGCCATCGTAGACGCGCACGCGTTCGAGGCCCAGCAGCTCGGTGAGCGCGAAGTAGACCACCGTCGCGCGATGGCTGAGCCTGCAATAGGCGATGACGTCGTCGGCCGATGTGACACCGCGCGCGGCGATGATGCGGCCCAACTCTTCGGTCGGCCTGAAGCTCTTGTTCGGCGTAAGCAGGTCGCCGTAGTAAAGATGGCGTGCGCCCGGAATGCGGCCGTAACGCTCCGCGCCCACGTCCGCCCCGCCGGGGGCGCCGACGCGCCGCCCGGTGTATTCCTCGGGAGAGCGCGCATCGAGCAGGATCTTGCCGGGTCGTCCGAGCGCTGCAATGAGCTCGTCGCGGCGTATACGCATCTCCTCGCAACGCGGACGCGGCTCATACACGGCCGGCTTCCGCGGAGCCGGCACGTCGGTGACGAGCGGCCGGCCTTCTTCCTGCCAGCGATAGCGGGCGCCGTCGAGCACGCGCACGTCGCGATGGCCGCAATAGCGGAAAACCCACCACGCGTAGACGCCGAATTGTTCGCCTTCGCCGTAGAACACTACCGTGGT
>CAZULX010000373.1:0-4613 GCA_964621335.1 uncultured Streptomycetaceae bacterium | reverse complement strand
GCGAACGCGTCGTAGACGCCGTCCTGCACGAACACGCGGTTCGCGCACACGCATGTCTGCCCGGTGTTGCGGTACTTCGAAGCCATCAGGCCCTCGATCGCCGAATCGAGGTCGGCGTCGTCGAAAACGATGAAAGGCGCGTTGCCGCCGAGCTCGAGCGAGACCTTCTTCACGGTGCCGGCGCACTGCGCCATCAGCTGCTTGCCGATCTCGGTGGAGCCGGTGAAAGTGAATTTGCGAACCAGCGGGTTGGACGTAAGCTCCTCGCCGATCGGGCCGGCCGAGCCGGTGACGACCGACAGCACGCCTTTGGGTATGCCCGCCCGCTCGGCAAGCTCGCACAGCGCGAGCGCCGAATAGGGGGTCATGGAAGCCGGTTTGATCACCATGGTGCAGCCCGCGGCGAGCGCGGGGCCGGCCTTACGCGTGATCATCGCGTTGGGGAAATTCCACGGCGTCACCGCCGCGCATACGCCGATCGGCTGCTTGATGACGACGATGCGGCGGTCGGCCGCCTGCGCGGGGATCGTATCGCCGTACACGCGTTTGCCTTCCTCCGCGAACCATTCGATGAAGGAAGCGCCGTAGGCGATCTCGCCCCGCGATTCCGCGAGCGGCTTGCCCTGCTCGACCGTCATCAGGATGGCGAGGTCTTCCTGGTTCGCCAGCATGAGGTCGTACCACTTGCGCAGGATCGTCGCGCGCTCCTACGCCGTCCTGGCGCGCCACGCCGGAAACGCGGCGTTCGCGGTCTCGATCGCCCGGCGAGTCTCGGCTTTGCCCATTTTGGGCACGGTGCCGATCTGCTTCGCGTCGGCCGGGTTGTAGACCGGCAGGGTCGATTTGTCGTCCGCGTCCACCCAGGCGCCGTCGATGTAGCACTGCTGGCGAAAGAGCTGGGGGTCTTTCAGCTGAAAAGCGGGTTTCACTCGATCGAGCATGGGAGGTGTCCTGCGGTGGTTGTACAAAGGACGGCGCGGATGGCGTCGTTGAAGCGATTCAGTATAGCAAAAAGCGGGCTTTTGACCGGGCTTAAAGCGCGTTCCTTCGCCGCAAAACGCTTGATATAATGCAGTGCTTGTTGGCGCGTCCCAGAACGTAGAAGAACACCGGATAAAGACAAATGCCCGCTCACGAGAAGCGTCTGAGCCTGCGGATTGCCTGTGTAGCCCTCGCCGTCGCGCTCACCGCCGGCTGCGCCACCGGCACCGATCCGCGAGATCCTTTCGAAGGCTTCAACCGCGGCGTCTACCGCTTCAACGACGAGCTCGACAAGGCGATCCTCAAGCCGACCGCGGAAGCGTACCGCGCGGTGCTGCCGCAGTTCATCCGCTCGAGCGTGAGCAACTTCTTCTCGAATATCAACGACGTGGTCGTTGCGCTCAACAACCTGCTGCAAGGCAAATTCACCGCCGCCTACTCCGATCTCGGCCGCGTCGCGATCAACAGCACGATCGGCGTGCTCGGCCTTTTCGACGTCGCCTCGGAAGCGGGAATCGAGAAGCACAACGAGGATTTCGGTCAGACGCTCGCCCGCTGGGGCATAGGCGACGGTCCTTTCATCATGCTCCCGTTCCTGGGACCGAGCACCGGGCGCGACACCGTCGGCCGCATCGTCGATTACACGACCGATCCGGTCACCTACATCGATCCGACGCGCGCGAGCAACCAGTTGCGCGGCGCCCGCCTCGTCAACGCCCGGTCCGAGTTGCTCCACGCGAGCACGGTTCTGCAGACCGCCGCCCTCGACCCCTACGAGTTCGTTCGCGACGCCTATCTGCAGCGCCGGCGCAGCCTCATATACGACGGGACGCCGCCGCTCGACCGCGAGTTCCTCGACCCGCCGCCGCGACCGCAAAGCTCGACACCGCCGCAGCCCGTTTTCCCCACCAGCCACGAGCCCGCCGGCTACGGCTCGATACTCGTGAGCGGCGAGTCGCTGGTGCCCGTCCCGTCGACATACTCCCAGCCGGCTGCCGCGACGGGAGCCAGGCCCGCCGCCGCCGCACGCCAGGCGAAAGCGCGCCCGGTGGCGAGGACGGCCGACGGCTCGCCCGTTTACACCGGGGAGCCGATGACGGACGCGCAACTGGAAATGCTGCAACCGGGTCAATTGACGGTTGCGGGCGCGAAAGCGCCGCCGCAGTACCCGCTCCCGCGGCTCACACAGCTCTGGAAAGCACTCAGGCTCGATAGATAACCGAGACCGCGGCGCGAACCTACGCGCCCGCGATCTTTGCCGTTTCGCCTCGCTTCGCCCCTTCCAGCACCGTCATCGCGCTAAGCCACCAGACCGGCGAGGTCGGAGATGTTGGCCGGCACGATGAGCGTATTGTTGGTGCGTGCGAGCTGTCCGAAAGCGCCGATGTAGAGCTCGGCCACCTTGAGATGAGGATGCCTATTATTTTCAGGAACATCTTCTTCCCCCTTGTGATTGCGGGCGCGGCTCGCGCGGGACGCGGCCGGCCCTCCTAGCGCTCGGGCGCGACGTGCAAAGTGCTGCCGTCGACCCCGCGGATGTAGAAGCTCGTGCCCGTACCGCGCTCGCCCAGCACTTTCGCGTCCCACAGCGTGCCGCGATAGTGCACCCGCGCGAGCCCTTCGCTTTCGTTCACCCACGAATCGAGCGTTACGCGATGACCGACGTCGATCGCGTTGATGGTGCCCGCCGATTTCACCCGCACACGGTAGTGATGGACGAACACGACGCCGAGCACCGAGATCAGCGTGGCGAAGGACGCCTGCGCCCAGAAAGGCAGGCCGCCATAAGCGAGCGCCGCGCCGCCGGCGGCTGCGATGCCGAGCACGAGCAGATAGAACGTGCCCGAGAGCAGCTCGACGATGACGAGCGTGATCGCCGTGAGTATCCAGACCAGATACGAATCCACCCCGTGTCCCCCTTACGTCGGGATCATACTACGGCATGCCGCGGCTCTCGCCACGGCGCGGGTGCGTGGCCTACAGGGGTCAATTCAGACGCGCGGCGCGCGGCTCGAGCTCGGCCACGCGCACGGCGACGCGATCGGAGTCGGCTGCGTCGGGCCTGAGCGTGAGATACCGGCGGAAATCGGAGACCGCGGCGCGAAAGCATTCGAGCCGGGCGTAAAGCTCGCCCCGGTCGCGGTACTCGTCGGCCGCTTCCGGCAGCAGCGCGATGATGCGGCTCGACGCCGAAAGCGCTTTGGCGTGCTCGCCTGTCTGCATGTAGATCGCGCGCAGGTTCCTCAGCATTCTCGCGAAGATGTCGCTCGGCGCGGCGGCGGCGAGGAGACTCGCGGCGAGCCGCGCGTCGATCTCGATGCCCGCCGCGACGCTTTGCAGGCGCTCCCGCAGGTCTTCGACGCCGAGGGAAGCGCCGCGCGCGAACGGGTCGATGATGATGGCACCGTCGTGCAGCACGCATTTCACGAGGAAGTGCGTGGGGAACGACACGCCTTCCAGACGCAGGCCGATGCGCCGGCCGATCTCGATGTAGAGCACCGCGAGCGTGATCGGGATGCCGAGCTTGCGGTCGATGACCTCGTTCAGGAAGCTGTTCCGGGGATCGTAATAGTCGTCGCTGTTGCCGCTGTAACCGAGCTCGTCGAAGACGTAGCGGTTGAGCGAGATCAGCGCTTCGGTCGTGCTGATGTCCCGGCGCAGGCGCTTGCGCAGCGCGAGGCCCATCTCGTCGATGCGCTCGAGATAGCGGTCGACGTCGAGGCCGGCGTACTCCTCCGCCGCGATGAGGAGTGCGCCTTCGGCGAGGCTCACTTCCTCCGCGGGCGCACCGGCCAGACGGTCCCAGCGCTCGGGCGCGGCGCCGCTCAAGTACGCCTCGCGAGAGGCAGGTTCATGAGCAGGTTCTGCGGTTTCATCCGCAGAACGCCTTCGGGCGTCATCGCGAGCCCGAGAAAGACGGCGGCGCCCCGGACCTCGGGACGGACTGCGGAGGGGTCGAATGTCATGCGAAAAAGTCCGATGATGCGTCTCATGCCGTCTGCGTCGACTTCACCGCCATTATAAATCTCGTTCAGCATCACAGTCGCCTCGGCGTCGAGGCCGACGTGCCATGTCCATTCCTCGTCGGGGATTTCGCGCACCGGCGAGATGCTCGCGGCCACGCCGTGAAAGTGCGAGACCCAGCGCTCCAGCACGCGCGCGAAAGCCGCCGCGCCCGGCGTTCCGGGGTTCATCGCGAGCACGAGGTCGTGGCGCTCGTCGCGCGCGAAGTACTGAGAGTGATTCGCCTCGTCGAGCACGTCGAGCTCCGCGCTTTTGAGCGGCGCCTGCATCTCGCGCAGGAAACGCCCGAGGTCGCCCAGCCCCGCGTGCGTGGCGTGTTCGTGCACCGTCTGCTGATCCGCCAGCATCACCGTCCCGTGCTCGATGCTCACGCTCTGGGGACGGAAGAAGACTTCGGCCGCCCGCGCTTCGAGGCCGTTTTCGGTGCCTTCGAGGATGCCGCGCAGTATCACCTGCGCCGTGTGATGGACGAAAGGCGGCGGCACGGCGATGTCGCGCCGGAAAAGGTCGAAGTAGAAAGCTTCGAGCGTGGGCGCCGCGAGGAGCTGATCGCGAAACCGCAGCATCACCCGGTAATTCTCGCGCGCGTCTTCGTCTTCGATCGCGGC
>CAZULX010000372.1:0-3464 GCA_964621335.1 uncultured Streptomycetaceae bacterium | reverse complement strand
GAAACCACGGCTCAAACGGAGGTACTATGACTCGCAAGCTGATTTTTTTCGCAATGGCAGCCGCGCTGACAGGCGGCTCGCTCCCGGCTGCGTATGCAGCCGACGCCTCGAGCGAACGCACTACGATGCCCGAATTCTGCTCGAATCGCGACGTAACGTGCCTGCTGCCGGACGGCGGTGGCGCGGTGCGCACCATTCCTCCGGCGACCGGCTCGACTTCAGCGCCGACCGGCACCACCGGGACGACCGGCTCCACCGTTGTGATCACGCCGCCGGCAACCTCGACCGGCGGCGCAGCCGGATTCAGAACCCCCGGCGTCGCTGGATCGGCGAGCGGTGGCACGACGACGAGCGGGGCAACCACCGGCGCCTCACCCAGGCCGACCGTGCCTTCGGCTCCCGCCCTGCCCGGCCAGGTACCGAGCGCCACGGGCAGCGTTCCCAGCGGCACGAGCGGGGGCACCACGGGCGGCAGCGCGGGTAGCGGCACTACCGGCGGCGGGTCGGGCGGACTTGGCAGCGGGGCCGCGGGCCCACGCTAAGTCCGGGCCGCCGGCCCGGCATGGTGCAGGCGGGGGTTGAAGCCCTCGCCGCGCAGCGCGTCCATCACGTCCTGGGCGTGGGCGTGATTGCGCGTCTGCAGCACGAACTCGACCTCCGCGGTCTGCAGCGGAAGCTCGGTGAAAGTGCGCTGGTGGTGCACTTCCTCGATATTCGCGCCGAGCGACGCCAGTCGCGACGTCACCTGCGCCAGCGACCCCGGGAGGTCGCGCAGTTCCACGCTTAGACGCACCAGCCGCCCGGAGCGGGCGAGCCCGCGCTCCATGATGAACGCAAGCGTAAGCGGATCGATGTTGCCGCCCGAGAGCACGATACCCGTCTTGCGGCCTGCGAATCGCGGGGGATTGGCCACCACCGCAGCCAGAGCGGCCGCGCCGGCGCCTTCGGCCACGGTCTTCTCGATTTCGAGCAGCATGACGATCGCCTGCTCGACGTCCGCTTCCTCCACCAGCAATACGTCGTCGATCAGATCACGCGCGCGTTCGAGTGCCAATCGTCCCGGCTCGCGCACGGCGATTCCGTCGGCGATCGAGCTCGCGCCGAAGCGCGGCGAAACACCCTTGAGAGCGCTGTAGAACCCCGGAAAGCGCGCGCTCTGAACACCGATCACCTCGATGCCGGGCTTCATGCCTTTGGCCGCCGTGGCCATGCCGGTGATGAGTCCGCCGCCCCCGACCGGGACCACCAGAACGTCCAGCGCCGGCTGCGCTGCGAGCATCTCGAGCGCGACAGTCCCCTGCCCGGCCGCCACGTGCTCGTCGTCGTAAGCGTGGATGAACACCGAACCCAGGCTGGGTCCGAGCTCGGTGGCGTGCGCCTTGGCTTCATCGAATCCTTCGCCCGCGAGCAGGACTTCGGCGCCGAGGGCGCGCGTGCGCTCGACTTTGACCGAAGGCGTAAAGCGCGGCATCACGATCACGCAGGGAATTCCAAGACGTTTTGCGTGATAGGCGACCCCCTGCGCGTGATTCCCCGCGGACGCCGCTATCACGCCGCGGACGCGCTCTTCGTCGGTGAGCGTCACCAGCTTTACCAGCGCACCGCGCTCCTTGAACGACGCGGTGAACTGCAGGTTCTCGAACTTGAGCCAGATTTCGGCTCCGGTGAGCTCCGACAGTGTCCTCGAGTGCAGGCACGGCGTATCGACGACGTGACCCGCGATGGTATTCGCCGCCGCCTGCACGGCGGCCAGAGTCAGCATGACGGCTCTTGCGGAAGGAGTACTGGAACGGAACCGGACATCTGCGCCGCGGCTGAAGTGGGAGCGCCGCACGATAACGGAAGGCCTGCCGAGGGTCAATCGCGCCACGCCTGGCGACTGACTTTCGTTCTAGTGCCGATGGGAGGGCCGTGACATTTGCCCCGCAGTCCGAGAGCGGCCGTCATGCGTCGAGGGTAGGCGCGCACTATAATCGCGAGATGAACAAAAGGCAGGTCGCCGTCGGGGACCTACGGATCGGCATGTACGTCGTAGAGCTCGACCGCTCGTGGGTCGGCACGCCTTTCGACTTCCAGGGCTTTCCGATCACCTCCGAAGACCAGATCAGATCGCTCAAGGTCTATTGCAAGTCGGTGTTCGTCGATCCGGAGCGCGAGCAATGGACGCCGGAACGGCGCCGCAGTGCAAGCGAGCCCCTGCGCGGCTCGGTCCTCTACAGGGAGGTGACTCCGGTCGAGGCCGAGGTCGTCGTCGCGAAGGAGATCTACAAGTCCTGCGAGGACGCGATCCAGCAGTCGCTCGATAACCTGCGCTTCGAAGGGGAGATCGATTCCCAGAAGCTGACGGGGGCCGTCACCAGCATGACCGAAAGCATCCAGCGCAATCCCGACGCGATGATGCTGCTCAACACGCTGCGGCAGAAAGGCAGCTACGAGCTCGGGCGCGCCATGGACACCTCGATCCTGATGATCACGTTCGGGCGCTTCCTGCAGTTTCCCAAGGATCGTCTGGAGGTGCTCGGCCTCGCCGGCATGCTGCTCGACGTGGGCAAGACCAAGCTCCCCGACGCGATCCTGAAGAAGCAGGACATGCTGAGTCCGGACGAGTACGAGCACGTCAAAGCCCATGTGCTGCACTCGGTGGAGCTCGTACGCGAGGCCAGGGATCTGCCGAGCGGCGTCGACGCGGTCATCCTCGAGCATCACGAGCGCCAGGACGGGAGCGGCTACCCCAACGGCTTGAGAGGCGACGCGATCTCGATCGACGGCGCGATCGCCGCGCTGGTCGACAGTTTTTCAGCGCTGACTTCCTCGCGCCCGTATGCGGAACAGGCGTCACCGTCGAATGCGCTCTCCCTCATGCACAAGTTGAGGGGTAAGCTCTTCCACGAGGCGCTGGTCGAGCAGTTCATCCAGTGTATAGGCATCTATCCTGTCGGCGGCGCGGTCGAGCTCAACACCGGCGAGGTCGCCATCGTCATCGCGCAAAACCTGGTCCGCCGCCTGCAGCCGCGGGTGATGGTGATCCTGGACCGCGACTGGAAACCGATCTATCCGCAGAAGATTCTCGATCTGGTGAAAGAGCCCAGGGCGAGCGAGGACGAGCCGTATCGCATCAGGCGCACGCTGCCGAAGGACAAGCTTCCGATTGATCCCAGCGAGTTCTTCCTGTGAGGGCGTTCCGATGAGCGATGCGGACGCCCTCAGAGATCCGGTCCAGCAGGACCGCAATCCCGTGGTCGAGCGCCTGCAGTCGTCGATCGGCGAGGCGCAGCGGGCCGGAGACTCCGTTGGACTGCTGCTCGTGCACGCTGCTGCCGTGGATCGCATCGACGCGCTGCACGGGTTCCACGCAGGCGACACGATGTCGAACAACGTGGTGCATCTGCTCCGGACGAAGGCGCTGAGAAAGCGCGATATCGTGGAGCCGCTTTCGCGCGACGAGTTCGCGTGCGTGCTGCGGC
>CAZULX010000371.1:0-2946 GCA_964621335.1 uncultured Streptomycetaceae bacterium | reverse complement strand
CAGCCGTCCCGCGACAGTCCCGGTTCGAAGCACATGGGTGAGAACGGGCGAAGGCAGCGCGCGCCGCGGCGAAAGCAGCGAGCGGCGCGACTCGCTGATATATACCCTGCTTGTCGAAGACGTACTGGCGCTCTTCGAGGCGGTAGCTGAGAGCCGCGCCGTGACGCTCGGTGTCCGGCGGTGGGATCAACCGGCCGATTCGGTGTATACCGGGACGCCGCTCCTGAGCGACGACTCCAGAACCGAAGTGAGCGCGTGTCTCGATCGTCTCGAGCTCGAATGATCGCACGTGCCGATGCGCTGTCCCGCGTTGTGAGACGGTACGGCACTTGCCGTCCTTCAGTCGGTCCCGAGCAGTTAACTTAATCACGATTGGGCTGGCTCAGGGACCGGGGCTCGGGCCAAACGTACAAGCACATAAAGCGCCGCCAAAAAAATCCGCACAGCCACAACTCGAGGAGGCGGGTCAAACGGAGCGCGCTTTCGCTTCGCCATCGCACTGTGCTGTGTTAGATTGGCAAAAAAAGAAGTTGGAGGGGTATAGGGTACACGTGCTCGATGTTCTGATGGTGTTCGCGATCGTGGCGGTGCTTCTCGCTCAAACGTTCTTCCCGCCGCGTTAGCAGCCGCATCGGTGTGATCTTTTGCCTCGACGCGCAATCCGTGTCGCACGGAGCATCGGCTCTGCGCGTTTAGCGATGACCTGCCACTCATGTCTGCTGCCTCCAACGAAATACTGATGCTCAATTTCCTGGTCGAGGACAAGGGCCCGAAGGCCGTGTCTCCCGACCAGCTCCTGCCGCGTGCGCTGCGCGCGCTCAGGACGCACCTCGGAATGGAGGTCGCGTTCATCTCCGAATTCAGGGACGGGCGCCGAATCTTCCGGTATGTGGACGCGGCGCGCGAATCGGCCGCCGTGCAGATGGGCGCGAGCGACCCCATCGAGGACACTTACTGCCAGCGCGTGGTCGACGGCCGACTACCGGAGGTGATCACCGATACGGCCGAGGTGAGTGCCGCGAGCGAGCTCGGCTTCACACGCCTGGTGCCGGTCGGGGCGCACCTCTGCGTGCCCGTGCGCCTCTATGACGGCACGGTATACGGCACGCTCGTGTGCATCGGCGCGATCGCCGACCCCTCGTTGGGGCCGCGCGACGTGAGTCTGATGCGCGTCTTCGCCGAGATGGCGGCTGAGCACATCGAATCCGACCTGCAGGCCCAGGAGCAGGCGTACACGCTGATGGGAAAAGTGCAGTCGGTGCTGAACGGCGGCGCGATATCGCTCGTCTACCAGCCGGTGTTCGACCTGAAGGCGGCACAGGTGATCGGCTTCGAAGGTCTTGCGCGCTTCACGACGACGCCGATGCGCTCGCCGGACGCGTGGTTCGCGGACGCCGTGATCGTGGGTCTCGACGTGGCGCTCGAAATGAAAGTGATCGAGCAGGCCCTCGCGAGCTTCAGCAGCCTGCCCGAAGGCATTTATGTCGGATTCAACGTCTCTCCGAACATTGCGATCAACGGTCAGCTCGACCGCGCCTTCAAGGCCGTCCCGCTCGATCGCATCGTGCTCGAGATCAACGAGCACGTGAGCATCCGCGAATACGACGAAATCGCCAAGGCGCTGCGCCCGCTGAGAGCGCAGGGCCTGCGCATCTCGGTCGACGATACCGGAGGCGGCCTGAGCAGCTTCCGGCACATCCTCAGCCTCCGGCCGGACATCGTCAAAATCCCGATGAGCCTCACGCGCAACATCGATACCGACGCCGCGCGGCGCGCGCTCGCATCGGCGCTCATCCAGTTCGCGGGCGAGAACGGCAGCGAAGTGATCGCCGAAGGCGTCGAGACTGCCAACGAGCTGAAGGCGCTGAAGGCGCTCGGGGTCATGCGCGCGCAGGGTTACTTCCTCGGCCGTCCGGCCCCGCTCACTACCGCCGCCACGCTCTGCCGTCGCCCGGCACCGTCGAACGAATCGGTCGAGAGCTGAGCGTCGCCGGCGTGATCCGTGTCCGCGACACCGCGCGACTCCTTTTCGCGCTGCTCGCTCTGGCTGCGAGCTTCGCCGCAGCCGGCGCCGCGCCGGCGCTGCGCCCCGAGGTGGAAGCTTTCGTCCGGGAATTCGCGGCCAAGCACGGCCACGACACGCGCGAGTTGCGCAAGCTGCTGCAGCAGGCGCAGACGCGCCATTCCATCATACGCGCCATGTCGGCGCCGGGAACGGCGCGTCCTTGGTACGAATACCGGCAGCGCATCGTGGAGCCGCGGCGCATCGCGAACGGCGTTCGCTTCTGGCGCGAACACGCGATCGTCCTCGAGCGCGCGAGCCGCGAGTTCGGCGTGCCCGAAGAGCTGATCGTCGCAACGATAGGGATAGAGACGCTGTACGGGCGCAACATGGGCAGCTTCAGGGTGATCGACGCGCTCTCTACACTCGCTTTCGATTACCCGCCGCGCGCCGAGTTTTTCAGGGGCGAGCTCGAAGAGTATCTGCTTCTCGTTCGCGAAGCCGGCATCGACGCTTATGGGACGCGAGGCTCGTATGCGGGGGCGATCGGCATTCCGCAGTTCCTGCCGAGCAGCTACCGGAAATACGCGATCGATTTCGACGGCGACGGCCGGCGCGACCTCGTGACAAGCACTGCTGACGCGATCGGCAGCGTCGCGAGCTACTACCGCAGCTTCGGATGGCAGACGGGCGCGCCGGTGGTGGTCGCCGCGGAGTCGGGCGAGGCCGAGCTCGCGCCGCTCCTCGCCGCGGGCATACGCCCGCACACCAAAGTGGGCGAGCTTCGCAAGCGCGGTCTCCTCGTACAGGAGACCGTCGATGAAAATGCCGAAGCTACGGTGTTTTTCGTGCAGGAGGAAAGCGGTCCCAGGCTGCTCCTCGGGCTCAACAACTTCTACGTCATCACGCGCTACAACCGCTCCACGAATTACGCGATGGCGGTC
>CAZULX010000370.1:0-2873 GCA_964621335.1 uncultured Streptomycetaceae bacterium | reverse complement strand
GGCCGGGATCCAGGAAAGCACACGCTGTGTCTGGATTCCGGCCTACGCCGGACTGACGATCCATTCAGCTTTTCCGCTGCGCAATAGCGCGCAGGGCGTCGATGACCTCGCTGTCGTTCGCGTCCCCCATCCCGACTTCGACCATCTGGTTGAAGACCTGCGAGGCGGCGTCACCCACGAGCGACTGGCGCCCGAGCTTCTTCGCGAACTGCACGCCGTAGAGCGAGTCCTTGAGCCGGCCCTTGCCGGAGAATCCGACGTCCTGCCCGCGCCTGCCTTCGGCCATCACCGCCGAATGATGCGAGACGTGCTTGCTGCCGGTGTAGCCGAGCGCGAAAGCCTCGGCCGCGGTGTGCAGGTCGATGCCCGCGGCTTCGCACTGGACCATCGCTTCGGCGACCGAGGCGACCTGGATCACGCCGAGCAGGTTGTAGATGAGCTTGTAAGCCGTGCCCGCGCCGACCGGCCCGAAGTAAAAGATCTTCTTCGAGAAAGGTGCGATGTAAGGCCGCAGCTCTTCGAGATCTTCTTTCGATCCGCCGATGTAGACGCGCAGCTCGCCGGCTTCCGCGGCATCCGGGCGCCCCGCCACGGGACAATCGACATAGCGCAGGCCTTGCGCCTGCACGAGACCGGCGAGCTCCATCACCCAGTCGTGCGAAAGCGTGGAGCACTCGGCGACGAGCGTCCCCGGCGCGAGCTTCCCCGCGAGTATGCCCTGCGGTCCGGTCCACACCTGCCGCGACGCGTCGTCGCTGGTGACCGAGGAGAACACCACGTCCGCACCCTGCACCGCGCCGGCCGGTGTCTTCGCAAGCTTCGCCCCGGCGTCCACCACCACCTTCGCCTTCTCCGGCGTGCGGTTGTACGCCGTGATGTCGTGCCCCGCCTTGAGCAGCCGCAGGATCATGGCGCGGCCCATGTTTCCTACACCGATGTAAGCAATCTTCGCCATGCAGCCTCTATCAATTCGTATGTAGTAGCGCCGCAAGCCGCCTAAGCGTTTTTTTTGCGCCGTAGGCGCTCCCTCCCTTGTCGTTACGAGCGCACGCTACGCCGTCCGCTGCCTGCGCACAGCGTCGAGCTTCTCGTCGAACAGCGTGATCGGCGGATAGGCTTCGGGGTCGGTGTAGACGTCGAGCACCGTGGTCTCGTTCAGAGACAGCGCTTCGCGCAGCGCCGGCAGGTAATCGCCCGCGCTCCTGATCGACACGCCGCGGCAGCCGCACGCGCGCGCGATCGCCGCGTGGTCGACCGGGGTGAAGTGGCAGGCGCTCGTGTGCCGTCCGAACTTCACGTCTTCGGCGTCTTTCTGGTAGCCGAGCACGCCGTTGTTGAGCACGGTGATGACGATCGGCGTTCTGGTGCGCCGCGCGGTCTCGAGCTCGGACCAGACGTGGCCGAAAGCGCCGTCGCCCGCGACGCAGATGATCGGGCTTCCCGGCTGCGCCACTTTCGCGCCGAGCGCCATCGGCAGCCCCCAGCCGAGCCCCGCGATCCCGCGCGGGGTGAGAAAGCGCTGCCCGGTGCGCAGAACCTTGAGATAGGACGCGACCCACACCGTCGAATAGCTCGCGTCGCCGACGACGATCGTATCGGGCGTGAGCACCTGCTGAATGTCGGACATCAGGCGCTCGGGGCGCACCGGGCTCGCGTCCGAATCGAGCAGCGGCGCGGTCTCCTTCGCTGCGCGCTCGAAAGCGGCCGCGATCGTCTTCACGAGCTCCTGCGATCGCGTGCGGCGCCCTTTCAGCTTTTCGGTGAGCGCGGTGAGCGTGAGCTTCGCGTCGCCGATGAGACGCAGCGCCTCGTAGTTGCGGCCCACTTCGCCCGCGTCGATGTCGACGTGCACGAAGCGCGCGCCTTTCGGCAAAGCGGTCCACGAATCGGTGCCGTTCTGCGCGGTGCGCGTTCCCACGAGGAGGATGACATCCGCGCTGTCGATGAGCGGCTTCAAATAACGGCCCGGCGACATCCTGCCGAGGATGTTGCCGCCGACGCCGAGCGAGAGCGGATGGCTTTCGGCCACCGACCCCTTCCCCATCACCGTCGTCATCACCGGCAGGTGCGCGGTCTCCTGCAAGGCCGCGAGCGCGTCCGCCGCACCCGAGAGATGCACGCCGCCGCCCGCCATCACGAGCGGGTTTTTCGCGTTCGCGATGAGCTCCACCGCGGCGTCGAGCCGCGCCGGGTCGGGCGCGACGCGGTCGAGCGGATACGTCCCGAGCGATTCACGCCTGCCGCTCGAAGGCGCCGCGGGCTCCTTCAATAGATCCGCCGGGAGCAGCAACACCACCGGTCCGGGCCTGCCGCCCGTTGCCGCGGCAAAAGCCATGTCGACGTAATCCTCGATGCGCGAGGCTTCGGTCACGCGCCGTATCCATTTGGCGCAGCCGCCGAAAAGCGCGACGTGATCGAGCTCCTGGAAAGCGTTGCGATCGGCATTCGCGCGCTCGACTTCCTGCACGAGCGCGATCACCGGCACGGAAGACCTGAGCGCTTCGGCGAGCGGCGCCACGAGCAGCGTCGCCGCGGGACCGTTTTGCGCCGTGACGATTCCGACCTTGTGCGAAACGCGCGCGTAGCCGTCCGCCATGGCGCCGCCGGCGTTTTCGGTGCGGTAGGTGAAAGTGCGTATGCCCGCGTCTTCGGCCGCGAGGAGGGCTGCGGTCGGCAGGCTTTGCGAGAACAGAACCTCCACGTCGTGCCGCTGCAAGCACGCGACGAGCGCCTCGGCGACTATCCTGTCGTTGACCAATCCCCCCCCTCGAATCGAGTGGAGCACTCTTATCGCGTATCACGTGCGGGCGCTTACATCCGAGCTACCAGCCGCGCGGTTCCGCCTGAAGGAAAGACATCGCAGCAATCGTTTC
>CAZULX010000369.1:0-2585 GCA_964621335.1 uncultured Streptomycetaceae bacterium | reverse complement strand
TGCGGCGCGGGTCCACGACGATGATTCTGGTTTCCGGCCGCCGCGCCTTGGCGTCCTCGATGCGGCGGAACAGGACCGGATGCGCCCACGCGGCGTTGGAGCCCGCGATCAGCAGGCAGTCCGCGAGCTCGATGTCGTCGTAGCACGCCGGCGGTGCATCGGCGCCAAGCGTTGCTTTGTAGCCCGCGACCGCGCTCGACATACACAGCCGCGAGTTGGAATCGATGTTGTTGGTGCCGACCAGCGCGCGGGCGAGCTTGTTGAAAGCGTAGTAATCCTCGGTGAGGAGCTGCCCCGAGATATAGAAGCCGACCGCATCGGGACCGTGCCGCTCTATCGTGTCGGCGTAACGGTCGGCGAGATAGTCGAGCGTGTCGGCCCAGCCGAGCCGCGAGCGCGGCTGCGAGCGCGAGCAGCGCACCTCCGGATACGCCACGCGGCCGGCGAGCCCGGTCGTCAAGTGCAGCGCCTGGCCTTTCGAGCACAGCCGGCCGTGGTTCGCGGGATGATCGGGATCGCCGCGCACGCCGGTGATGCGCCCGCCCTCGGTATCGATCAGCACGCCGCAGCCCACGCCGCAGTAGCAGCAGGTGGATTTGACGGTGGAGCGGCTCGGGCCGTTCATCCTTCGACTTCGCTCGCGCTGCGCGCAGGACGACCGGATGGAGCGTCTGCATCACCGTCGAGGTCGAGGTAGACGAAGCCGGCGTCGACTTTCACGGCGTAGCGGCGTACTTTGCCTTTGTCGGGCGCCACCGCGCAGCCCGAATCGAGCTCGATGCACGTGTTGTGCAGCGGACACGCGACGCGCTCGCCGTAGACGATGCCTTGCGAAAGCGGCCCGCCGCGGTGGGGGCAGCGGTCGGCCAGCGCGAAGAACTTGTCGTCGGCGGTGCGGAAAACCGCGACGTTGGGCACTTCGGCCCGCCGCACGACCCGCGCGCCGAGGCGCGGAATGTCTTCGATGGCGCAGATGCGCGTCCAGTCGCTCATGCCTCGATCGCCTCGAATTCGGTGCGCGCTTCGCCGCGAGCGCGTTCCGCCCAGGGGTCGGGCTCGTCCTTGAGCGCGAAGAGCAGCCGCTCGTGCAGCGCCTTGCGGCCTGCGGCGTCTTCGAGCACGTGCTTCCTGACGTGATCGAGCCCGACGCGCCGGACATAATGCACCGTGCGCTCGAGGTACCAGCCTTCCTCGCGATAGAGCTGGAGGAAAGCGCCCGCGTACTCGAGCACGTCCTCGTGGGTTTTGACTTTCACCAGGAACTGCGCGACTTCGGTCTTGATGCCGCCGTTGCCGGCGACGTAGATTTCCCAGCCCGAGTCGACGCCGATGACGCCCACGTCCTTGATGCCCGATTCCGCGCAGTTGCGCGGGCAACCCGAGACCGCGAGCTTCACCTTGTGCGGCGCGTACATCCGCCACAGCGCGCGCTCTAGCTCCTGGCCCATGCGGGTCGAGTCCTGCACGCCGAAGCGGCACCATTCCGAGCCCACGCACGTTTTCACCGTGCGCAGCGCCTTGGCGTAGGCGTGGCCCGAAGGCATGTCGAGATCGCGCCACACCGCGGGCAGGTCTTCCTTCCTCACGCCGAGCAGATCCATGCGCTGACCGCCGGTCACTTTCACCGTGGGTATCGCGTACTTGTCGACGACGTCGGCGATACGCCGCAGCTCGGAGGCGCTGGTGACGCCGCCCCACATTCGCGGCACCACCGAGAACGTGCCGTCTTTCTGGATGTTCGCGTGCGCGCGCTCGTTGATGAAGCGCGACTGCGGATCGTCCTGCGCTTCGTGCGGCCAGGTCGAGATGAGGTAGTAGTTGAGCGCCGGGCGGCACGTCGCGCAGCCGTTGGGCGTGCGCCAGCCGAGGAGGCGCATCGCCTCCACCGTCGTGAGGGGTTTCGCCTCGCGTATGGTCTTGCGCGCTTCGGCGTGGGTCGTATCGGTGCAGCCGCACATCGCTTTCTGCCTGGGCGCCGCCGAGTAATCCGCGCCCGCCACGCTCATGAGGATCTGCTCGACGAGTCCGGTGCACGAGCCGCAGGAGCTCGACGCCTTGGTGTGCCTGCGCACGTCTTCGAGCGTGTAGAGCTTCTGCTCGCGGATCGCTTTGACGATCGCGCCCTTGCATACGCCGTTGCAGCCGCACACTTCCATGTCGTCGGGCATCGACACCGCGCGGCTCTGGCCCTGGTGGCCGGTGTCGCCCAGGTTCGCTTCGCCGAACATCAGGCGGTCGCGAACGTCGGACACGCTGCGGCCTTCGCGCAGCAGCTTGAAGTAGTAAGCGCCGTCGACGGTGTCGCCGTAGAGCACCGCGCCCACGAGCTTCTCGTCTTTCAACACGAGCTTCTTGTAGACGCCCGCGACCGGATCGGAGAGCGTGATGTGCTCGGTGCCGTCGCCGCCGACGAAATCGCCCGCGGAGAAAAGGTCTATGCCCGTCACCTTGAGCTTGGTCGAGGTGATCGAGCCCTGGTAGCGGCCGATGCCGAAAGCGGCGAGGTGGTTCGCGCACACTTTCGCCATTTCGAAGAGCGGCGCGACGAGCCCGTAGGCGACGCCGCGGTGGTTCACGCATTCGCC
>CAZULX010000368.1:0-3617 GCA_964621335.1 uncultured Streptomycetaceae bacterium | reverse complement strand
GCGCTCGACGCGGTTGCGCGATGCCGCCATCCCAGGCGCTGAAGCAGGTTTAGAGGATACATCCATGGCCGGACCGCTTTCCCACATCCGAGTGCTCGACCTCTCGCGCGTGCTCGCCGCGCCGTGGTGCGGGCAGAACCTCGCCGACCTCGGCGCCGAAGTGATCAAGGTCGAGCGGCCGGGCAAAGGCGACGACTCGCGCGCATTCGGCCCGCCGTGGCTGAAGGACGCCGGCGGCAGGGACACCGCGGAGTCCGCCTACTTCGCGTCGGCCAATCGCGGCAAGAAGTCGATCACGCTCGATCTCTCCAAACCCGAAGGGCAGCAGGTGGTGCGCGACCTCGCGGCGCGCTCCGACGTGCTGCTCGAGAACTACAAGTACGGCGACCTGCCGCGCTACGGCCTGGGTTACGACGACCTGAAGAAGATCAACCCGCGGTTGATCTACTGCTCGGTCACCGGTTTCGGACACACCGGCCCGTACCGCGAGCGTCCCGGTTACGACTTCATGGCGCAGGGCATGGGCGGTCTCATGAGCATCACCGGCGAGCGCGACGATCTTCCCGGCGGCGGGCCGCAGCGCGTCGGCGTTCCCATCGTCGACATGATGACGGGGATGTACGCGACCATCGCGGTGTGCGCGGCGATCGCGCATCGCGCCGAGACCGGGATCGGACAGCACCTCGACCTCGCTCTGCTCGACACGCAGGTCGCTTTCCTCGCCAACCAGGCGATGAATTACCTCGCGACCGGAGAGGTGCCCGGGAGGCTCGGCAACGCGCACCCCAACATCGTCCCGTACCAGACTTTCAGGACCGCCGACGGCGACATCATCCTCGCTTGCGGGAACGACAACCTCTTCGCGAAGTTCTGCGAAGTCGCCGGCTGCCGGGACCTCGCGCAGGACCCGCGCTTCGCGACCAACGGCAAGCGCGTCGAGAACCGCGCGATCCTGACCCCGCTCCTCGCCGACGTTTTCGCGAAGCGCGCCACGCGCGACTGGGTGCAGGCGCTCGACGAGGCGGGCGTCGCCAACGGCCCGATCAACAACATCGCGCAGGTGTTCGAAGAGCCGCAGGTGATCGCGCGCGGCGTCAAGATCGAGCTCGACCACGCGACTGCCGGAAAGGTGCCGCTCGTCGCGAGCCCGATGCGCTTCTCTGAGACGCCGGTGGAGCACAAGCTCGCGCCGCCGACGCTCGGCCAGCACACCGACGAGATCCTTCGCGACGTGCTCGGGATGGACGCCGCGGCGATCGCCGCGCTGCGCGCCGCGCGAGTCGTCTAGAGCAGCAGCGCCGCGCCGGAGATCAGCACGAGGCCGAGCACGAGGCGCTGAAAGCGAGTTTCGCTGATCCAGTCGAAAACGCGCATGCCCAGCCAAAGCCCCGCTGCGAGCGCAGGCAGCGCGACCGCGAACGACAGCGCCACGCGGCGTGGGTCCACTTCGAGGTTGAGCCCCACCGCCAGCATCACCAGCGCGCCGGTGAACAGGATGTACGGCTGGAAGACGAGGCGGCTCTCGCGCTTGTCCCAGCCGCGCAGACCGCACCATATCGCGGGCAGCGCGCCGTGCAGCATCGCGAGCCCGCCCATCATTCCGCTCACCCAGCCGACGAGGCCGTCGGCCGCGCGCGCAGGGCGCGGCGCCAGCCGCAGCACCGGCAGACGCGGCCGCGTGAGCGTGTAGGCGCTGTAAGCGATCATGAAAGCCCCGAACAGCTGCCGGAAAACGGCGGCGTCGAGCTCCCGCAACGCGAGCACGCCGAGGGGCACGCCGAGCACGCCGCCGGCGACGAAAGGCCACAGACGCGGGTAATCGATATCGCGGCGGAAGCGCCACACGCTGAGCGCGTGCAGCAACGTCGCGCAGACCGCCGCGAGCAGCACGACCTCGGCGGGCGGCAGCACGTAAATCCAGATCCCGGTGACGACGATCGCGAAAGCGAAGCCCGCGCTGCCGACGACGAGCGCGCCGAGGAATGCGCCTGCCGCTATAGCGACGAGATCAGCCCCCATGCGCTCCGCGGGCGCGGCGCTTGTCGAGCCGGTGAAGAGCGATTCTGTCCAGTCCGTCCAAGGGCGTCCTCGGGGCGTGCAGCGGGGTATGGCCGTCTCGCGCGATGTTATACTTTTTTGTAGTTGTTCTTGCTTCATGCACATCGCCGCGGAGCGCTTTCGTATCGTCCGGCGTGCCGGGCCCGTGGCCGGACTCTCACCGGGAATTCCCCATGCGTTTGGGCGTGCTGTTGCCGCATCGTGCGGTCGTCATCCAGTCTGCGCGCCGGCCGCCCCTCGCGGAGTGCTGGAGCGTCGCGCGCACGTGCGACGACGCGGGGATGGACGTCTGGGTCGGCGACAGCATCGTCGCCAAACCTCGCGTCGAGCCGCTCACCACGCTCGCGTACTGCGCCGCGATCACGAAGCGCGCGCGCCTCGGCACCGCGATCCTCCTGCCGGCCCTGCGCCAGCCGACCGTCCTCGCGCACGCGCTCGCGAGCCTCGACCAGATTTCGGGCGGGCGCTTGGTGCTGGGACTCGGCGCGGGATGGGGCCTGCCCGAGATCGTCCGCGAATGGGAAGCGTGCGGCCGGCCCCACAACCGCCGCGGCAGGGATCTCGAAGAGCACGTCGTCGTCTGGCGCAAGCTCTGGAGCGGCGAGCCGGTCACCTATCAGGGACGCGATTTCAGGCTGACCGGGCACACTATCGGACCGCTGCCGTGGACCGAAGCGGGTCCGCCCATCCTCATCACCGCCGGCAATCGCGGCGAGATCATCCCGGCGCAGATCGACCGCGTCGGGCGGCTGGGCGACGGCGTCGTGACGACGTATCTCACCGACGACGACTGCCGCAAGCTCCGCGAGCTCTGCGAGGCGTCTTTCGAAAAGCACGGCCGGCCGCGGCCGGGTTTCCCCATGTGCGTCTACACCACGGTGCGCATCGACGACGATGCCGCGAAGGCGGAAGCGGTCACGACCGAGTTCCTGAAGAAATACTATGGCGGCGGCGTCAATTTCCGCGGATTGATGGGGCTCGGAGCGCCTGCGGCCGTGGTCGAGACGCTCAAGCGGTACGAGGCGGCGGGCGTGTCCGATCTGTGCATACGCTTCGCGGGAACGGATCAGCTTGCACAGCTCGAGCGATTCGTCGAACACGTCGCGCCGGCGTTTCGATAGAAGTCGTTAGAAGAAGTGACGGCTACCGAAGGAGTGATGAGAAGGAGTGATGAAAAGGGGTGACGAGAAAACGCAACGGTGTACGCAGGCAATACGAGACGATGGGAGGAGGAGTATGAAATCTGCGGCTAACAGAATGAGATGGCTGGCGGCGGGCTGCGTCGCCGCGGTGTGTGCTCTGCCCGGTGCGGTGGCGGCGCAGGCTTTTCCAACCAAGACGGTGCGGCTCATCGTGCCGTTCCCGCCGGGCGGCGCGACCGACACCTTCTCGCGCGCGCTCGCGATCGATCTCACCAAGAGCCTCGGCCAGCAGGTCATCGTCGAGAACCGGCCCGGCGCGGGAACGATCATCGGCGCGGAGCTCGTCGCCAAGTCGCCGCCCGACGGACACACCCTTTTCTTCACCGACCTGTCGACGCACACCATCACCGGCTCGCT
>CAZULX010000367.1:0-4894 GCA_964621335.1 uncultured Streptomycetaceae bacterium | reverse complement strand
AAACCGTGGAGAGATCGATCATGGGCAGGAATCTGCATGCACGAGTAATCGGCGTTTTCCTCGCATCGTTCACGCTTGCGCCGGCCGCAACGTCTGCGGCGTGGCCGGAGAAGCCGATACGGGTCATCATCCCGTGGGCGCCCGGCGGCAGCACCGACATCGTCGGCCGTCTGCTGGCAGCGGACCTCACGCGGCGGTTGAAACAGCAGGTCATCATCGAAAATCGACCCGGCGCCGGCAGCATCGTCGGCCTGCACTTCGCTGCCCAGCTGCCGCCGGACGGTCATAACTTCATGATCACATCCACCGCTTACGGCCACCTCATCAATCAGAAGCAGGCCCGCGGCATCGATTACGTCAAGTCCTTCGATCACGTCGCCTTGCTCGGCTTCGGGGACAGCGTGCTCGCCGTGCATCCGGCGCTGCCGGTGAAATCGGTGAAGGAGCTGATCGCGCTCGCGAAGCAAAGGCCCGGCGAGCTCAACTATTCGTCGTCGGGAATCGGCGGCTTCCCGCACATGAACACCGAGCTCTTCAAGCTGATGACCGGAACGAACATCGTGCACATCCCGTTCCAGGGCGGCGGGCCGGCGATCGCCGACACGATCGCGGGGAACACCCAGATCCAGCTGGGCTCGATCACCACCATGATCGCGCACATCCGCAGCGGCCGGCTCAAGGTTTTGGCGAGCGGCGGAAAGCAGCGCAGTCCGCAACTGCCCGGCGTGCCGACGATCAGCGAAGCCGGCGTTCCCGGCTATACGACGTACATCTGGTGGGGCATGTTCGCGCCGCTCAAAACGCCTGCCGACGTGGTGAACCGCATGAATTCGGAAATCAATGCGGTGCTCGAATCTCCGGACATGCAGAAGAAGCTCGAAGTACAGGGCGCGGTGCCCGAAAAGATGAGCGCCGCAGGCTTCCGCAAGCTCATGGTCGACGAGACCGACAAGTGGATGGACGTCATCAAGCGGGCGGGAATCAAAGGCGAGTAAGCGCGAAGCCCGTCGGCGGCGAAGTCGGAGCACGGCGTCCTTGGACGGCATGACGCGCGCTCTCGCCGCTTTTGCGTTCATGGGAGGTGTCGCGTGCGCGCAGGACAGCGCGCCGCTCATCGAGAGAATCAACGCCTATCGCAGCGCGCCGCAGCAGTGTCAGGGCCGGCAGACAGCCGCCGCCGGTCCGCTCGCTCCCGCCGGGAGCCTCGATCTCGTCGAGATCGGCTCTTCGCAAGAGCCGCTGCAGGATGCGCTCAGGCGTGCCGGGTATACGGCTTCGCGGGCGCAGGCGATCGTGCTGTCGGGACCACCGGGCGCCAGCGCCGCGATGGGCCTGCTCCGGGAGCGCTACTGCGAGGCGCTGATGAGCCCGCAGTTTTCCGACATCGGCATCTCGCGCGAGGGCCGGACGTGGCGGATCGTGCTCGCGCAGCCTCTGCTTCCGGCGGACCTCGGCGGCTGGCGCGAGGCCGCCGAGGAAGTGCTGAGGCTCGTCAACGAAGCACGCTCGACCCCGAGAACGTGCGGAGCCGAGCGCTACGCCCGCGCGCCGCCGCTTGCGGCCGATGCCAGGCTCGCCGCGGCAGCGCTGGCGCACAGCCGCGACATGGCGACGCGCGGTTACTTCGCGCACGCTGCAAAAGACGGAAGCGTGGTCGGCGACCGCGCCGCGAGCGAAGGCTATCGGTGGCGGTTGATCGGCGAGAACATCGCCGCCGGTCAGGGCTCGCCGAAGCAGGTGGTCGCGGGCTGGCTCGCGAGCCCGCAGCACTGCGTCAACATCATGAAGTCCGGGTTCACCGAAATGGGCGCCGCGTATTTCCTGAATCCGCAAAGCACCCGCGTGATTTACTGGACGCAGGTTTTCGCAGCGCCCGAGAAGCAGGTGTCTCACCGGCGTTGATCGCGGTTGCTGCCCGCGTCAGCGGCGCTCCGCGAGCAAACGATCCCAGTGGTTCGGCAGCTCGATTCGCTTCGCCGTGGGGTAGCCCAGGAATCCGTTGTGCGCGAAGACGTAAGCGTTGTTGCGCAGCGGGTCGCCCGAAACCACGATCATATAGTCCTCGGGCTTCCACACGATAGGCACCATCCGGTTCGGGTCGTCCGATTCGTGGAAGAACTTCGGGATGCGCGCGTTGACGGTGTCGTCTTTCAGGTCCCACACCCCACGGATATTCCAGTCGCGCAGCTGCCGCTCGAAATCGTATGCCGGGCGGCGGGCGTGCTCGAAGAGGTAGTGCTTCACGTCCGTTTTCGACCAGCCGGCTTGCGCCAGCGTCTGCGCGATGATCGGGCTCACCACCGCCAGCGGCCGCAGCGTGCCGTTGCCGTGGCTCGTCGTGAACGTGATCTGCCAGTTGTTGAAGCGCTGCACGCTGTCGGCGAGATAGGGCAGCATCTCTCCGGGCGTGCTGCCCGAAACCGAGGAGAGCGAGCCGCCTCCGGTGTAGCGCGCGATCGTCACCGTGTTCTCGCCCGCGGCGTACCCCATCTCGACGCTGGTCGGCTCCCAGCCGATCTTCGCGAGCACGTCCTCGTTCTCGGCGAGCACGACGCGCCAGGTATTTCCGAAAGTCGCCTTGTCGGTCTGGTGCAAGAGGAAGCCTGCGACGTTGCGCAGGTACAGCCTCCAGAAGCGCCCGACCGACGTGTTCGGAAGGAACCCGTCGCGCAGCGCGCCCTGCGTGTAGTTGAACTCGAGCGTCTTGATGATCGGACCGTTCAGGATGATGAGCGTATCGGCCCCCGGCGTGTTGCCGCTGTGCTCGACGCCGTATTGCGGATCGCACATCGCCTCGATCAGCGCCACCAGGATCGGCATGTACTCGGGCCGGCAGCCCGCCATGACCCCGTTGACCGCGATGCTCCAGACGCTCGCCGCCCGCTTGTCCGGAAGCAGCGTGCCGAGGCTCTCGCCGGGGTCGCGATCGGTGTAGCGCAGGAATTCTTCGACGTCCTCGAGCGTGGGCGGGACGATGGGAAGGCCGTCGGAGTACTCGTGCTCGACGAAGTAGCGGTTCACTTCCCTGAAGCCGCCTCGCACGACGATCTCGCGTGCGTGCGGTTCCGCGGTTACTTCTTTCGCGGCCGGCATCACGGTGAGGTTCGCCACGACCTCGTCCAGGGTGACGCCGAGGATGTCCTCGCGCAGCTCGCCCGCGGTCTTGGTGCCGATGTGCCCGGGTACGAGCGCGATCGGGATGTTCGGCATGCCGATGCCGACCGAAGTTACGGCGGCCTGCCGGACGAACCCTTCACAGGTGAGCGACGAGGTCGGAAAGCCCGCGGCCTCGCACACCGCACTCGCCCGCAACACGGCGGGCGTGCAGCTCCCTCAGCACGCCATCCCTGAAATGACGGCGTCGACCCCGAGCGCTTCCAGGCGCCGGGGCAGCGCGGCGAGCGCTTCCTTCTCCTCGCCGCCGTGCGTGCTCCCGAACTCTCGCCAGCTCACGAATCGGATTCCGGGAAAACGGGCCTTGAGGCCTTCTTCGAGGAGATCGAACACGACGTCGCCTTTGAAGAGCTGGTCCCAGAGCTGCGCCACGGTCTTGCCTTCGAGGGAGTGAAGGCGCGGCGCGAGCTCGCGCATGCGTTCCTGCCGGGGCGATCGCGGCCAGTACGCTTCGTAGTATCCGTCGGTGGTTTCTCTCGTCATGGCTTCCTCCGCCGGAACGATGGTCTCATGTCCGCGGCGCGTCGAGTAGACTAAGCCCCGATGGTGATCTACATCCACGGCTTCAACAGCTCGGCGCTCTCCTTCAAGGCGGGCCTCGTGGAGAAGCGCATGGCGGCGCTCGGACGCGGCGGCGAGTTCGCGTGTCCCGAGCTGCCGCACCGTCCGCGCGAGGCGATAGGCGTGCTCGAAGAGGTGGTGAAAGATCGCGATCCGGCCGATGTCGCGCTCATCGGGAGCTCGCTCGGCGGCTATTACGCCACCTGGCTTTCCGAGCGCTACGGCAACCGCGCGGTGCTGGTGAATCCCGCGGTCAGGCCGTACGTGCTGCTCGCGCAGGCGCTGGGAGCGCAGACGAATCTCTACACCGGCGGGGCCTACGAGCTCACGACGGAGCATCTGGCGGAGCTGCGCGCTCTCGAAGTGGCGAGCGTCACGCCGTCGCGCTATCTCCTCATCACGCGCACCGGCGACGAAGTGCTCGATTACCGCGAGGCGGTGGAGAAATATCGCGGCTGCGAGCAGCTCGTCGTCGAAGGCGGCGACCACGGTTTCGGCGATTTCGGGCTTTACCTCGACCGCGCGCTCGCGTTCTGCGGGGTCGTTGCGCCATAATTCGCAGGACGCCGGTGATGCCGGCGTTCAAAAAAAATCCGGAACTGCACGTTGCTCACACAGGGAGGAGCCAATGTCTGCCTTGCGATACGCCTCACGCGCCGCGCTCGCGGCTTTCGCCGCAATCCTGCTGTTCGCATCCACCGCCCACGCCCAGAAATGGACCAACCGCGCCCCATTCCCCGAGCCCGCGGAAGAGGTTTACGGGATCGCCGCGGGCGGCAAGTTCTACGTCCTCGGCGGCCTCGCACCGGGCTGGACGCCGCGCGGCATGGTCTACGAATACGATCCGGCGAACGACTCATGGACCAAGAAGAAGAGCATGCCGCTCCTCTCGCATCACGTCGCGCTCGCCGAATTGAACGGCAAGATCTATGTCATGGGCGGCTTCACCAAGCCGGCGAGCGGACCGTCGGCATGGGTGCCTGTCAACAACGCCTGGGAATACGATCCGGCGAGCGATTCATGGAAAGCGCTCGCGCCGTTGCCGACCAAACGCGGGTCGCCCGTCGCTGCGGTGGTGAACGGCAAGATCTACGTGATCGGCGGCGCAGGCACGCACCCCGGGTCTAAGGAAACGTCACTGCATCCGGCGCGGCCGCAC
>CAZULX010000366.1:0-3376 GCA_964621335.1 uncultured Streptomycetaceae bacterium | reverse complement strand
CCCGCGCCTTTGTAAGGCACGTGAACGATACTGAGACCGCCTGCGAGCTTCTTGAAAAGCTCGCCGGTGAGATTGGTGATGCTGCCGGTGCCTGCCGAGCCGTAAGAGAGCTTGCCCGGGTTGGCTTTCGCGAACGCGATGAGATGCTTCAGATTCTTCACCGGCAACGAGGGATGAACCGCGATGCCCGTGGGAACGACCGCAATCACCGCGATGGGCGCGAAGTCCTTGAGCGCGTCGTAGGTCCGGTTAGGCATGGAAATCTGGTTGATCACGTGGGTGGTCGTGTTCGCGATCACCAGCGTGTGGCCGTCCGGCTTCGAGCGCGCGACGTCCGCGCTCCCGATCGAGCCGCTCGCGCCGCCTTTGTTCTCGACGATCACGTTCTGGCCGAGGACGCGCGTGAGCTCCTGCGCGTACTTGCGGCCGACGATGTCGTTCACGCCTCCCGGCGCGAAAGGCACGACCAGCCGCAGCGGCCTTTCGGGGAATTTCGTCTGGGCCGACGCGGCGAGCGGGACGAGGGAGAGCGCGAGCAGCGCGATGACGTGCGCACCGCCGGGTTTCTTGCTTCGATTCATGGATTTTCTCCTCGAATGCGCGTTGCGTCCCGCGAGCGCGAGCGCGACGGCAGTGTTTTATTGTGCGGGAATTGCCGGCCTTCCGCATCTCGCGGAAGTACCTGATCGTAGGGGAAAAGACGGGGGGCTCGCAAGCGATCGGAAGCGCTTGCGAGAAGGTGAGGGAGGCCGCGCGCAAAGGCCGTGCCTGCCATGGGGACTAGTACTCACGTCGGATAGGCGCCGTCGGGGACCGGTATCATGATGCAAGGACCGAAGACGTTACATCGGGCATGCGCCGTGCAACACGCCTGACCCGGTAAAAACCATACGAGGCGAACATGGGAGAGTGGGAGTTCTACCGTATTCCCGGCAACGGGTCGGACGATACGCCTTACCACTGGTCATGGCAGTGCCGTCTGGAGGACGGCACCGTCGTGACCACGCCCGACACGTTCCGGTTTTTCCTGGATTGCGTGGCGCACGCGCGCCTGCACGGCTACAGCAACGGCCCGCTGCTCACGCGCCGCGAGCCCGCTTACGCCGCGCTGCCGCGCGTCACGCAATCGCTGCAGGCGTCGCCGCGCAGCTGATCGAATCGCGCGATGTTCGCCACGTTCAGGCGCTGGCGCGCAGTGGTTTTGCTTTTCCTGCGAAGCGCGCTCCGAGCGCCAGCAGTCCGGGCGCGCGCTTCAGCATGCCCGCTGCCGCGGACGCGGCGCGCGGGCGCATCGCGAGGGCGGCGAAAGCCGACGCCGAGCGGATCCGCGACTCGAAGTTCCTGCGATACGCCGCCTCGTAGTCGCGCGCGATCGCATTCCAGCACGCGTTCGAAGCGGCGATCGGCGCGGCGGTAAGGCGCTCGCAGAGCAGCCACGCCGACTGTATCGCCATGCTGATGCCTTCGGCGACGATCGGGTGCGCCTCGCCGAGCGCATTGCCGACCGCGAAGTAGCCGTCGCCGCAAAGCGCCCTCACCCCCGGGCGCAGCGGCCCCGTAGCGAGCCATTGCCCGTCGCGCACGGCCCCCGCCAGCGTTTCCCGCACGCCCCGGCAGCTACGCGATACGTGAGCCAGCACGGCCGCTCCCGCAGGCAGCCCCGGCGCGTCCGAGCGGCATCGGCCAAGCGCATCGCGCCGGATGCAGCACGAGAAGCTCACGCGTGCGCGGTCGGTCTGCACGAGGCCGCCGTAGCCGCCCGGAAAAGCGACGAGCGCCATGCGGTGCGGCTGTAATGCCGAGTGGCTGAAGTGCGCCTTGAAAGCGAGCAGATCGGAGGCGCTCGCGCGCGGCGGCATGCCCGGCACCGGCAAGCGGCCGGTATCCCAGGATCCGTGCGCCGCGACCACGAGCGGCGCGGTCAGCAACTGCGAGATGCCGCCCTCCCCTCCTTCGATCGCGCAGGCGTAGCCGTCGGGGCTGCGCTCGCAGCCCGACACGCGCCACGGCTGATAAACCGCCGCGCCCGCGTCCCGCGCGGCTTCGAGCAGCAGCGTGTCGAAGCGCTCGCGTGCGAGCGCCCGCCCGTAACCTGTCGCTCCCGCGAGTCGCGGCATCGGCGCGGCGGCGACGTGCTCGCCGGCGTACACCGCGACTTCGCGCACTTCCGGCCCCGCGCAGTCGACGATGGCGTCGAGCTTCATGTGCCGCAGCACCTCGAGACCCTGGGCGGAAATGAACTCGCCGCACACCTTGCGCCGCGGGAATGCGGACTTCTCGACGATCGCGGCCGATCGTCCCGCGCGCGCGAGGAGCAGCGCGGCGGTCGAGCCCGCCGGTCCTGCGCCGATGACGATCGCGTCGTACTTCATCGAGGCCTACTCCGAAAGTCTGCTCATTGCGGCGGTCACTCCCCTCCCCGGCCGGGTGGGGGGAGGGTCAAGGGCGGGGGGAGGGGCTATCGTGTCCCCCCTTCGTGCAACGAAAAGGTGGCTGAACAAGCCTGCCGGGCGCTCCTCCAGCTTCCAGCCGGCGCTCGACGGCCACAGCGCGGAGAGCTCGCTGCCCGCAAAGCCTGCGCGCACCGAAAGCACCGCGTCGTGGCGCGTGACGTCGTTGCAGCCGATCAGGCCGAGCATATGACTCCCGGCAAGGGGAAAGCGTGCCCGGCGCGGCTCGCAAGCGGCGAAGACGGCGGTGCGCGCCGCCGCCATCGAGAACAGGCGCGCCAGCGCCGATGCGTCGAAATGATGGAGGAACAGGTTCGCGACGATCGCGTCGTACTGCGCCTCGCCGGAAAGCCAGTCGAAAGCGTCCGCGGCCTCGATCCGCACCCGGCAGCCGATTTCCCGATAGCTCGCGAGGGTGTCCGCGGTCACGGCCGGCTGCCGGTCCACGAGCACGACGTCGGCGCCGCCGCGAAAGCGCGTGCGCCGCGCAATGCGCAGCAGCAGCGTTCCGTCGCCGGCGCCGAGATCCGCGATGCGGGGCGCCTCGCGGCTCACCGCCGCGCGCAATGCACGCCCGAGGACGAGGCCGTGAGCCATGATGCGGTTGAGGACCCGCAGATCGCGCCGCGCGCGCACCGCACGCCGGTCGCCGGCGGGAAGCTCGTCGAGCCATTCGGGCTCGAGGCTGCGTGGGAAAGTCGTCATGTGTGAACGTCGAAATGGATTCCGGCGTTCGCCGGAATGACGGCATGTTCGGTGATGGTGGTCAGCGATTCCGGCGTCATTCTGGCGCGAAGCCAGAATCCATTTTCAAGCTGCCACTTCCAGCAGCGTGCCGTGGCAACTGAAGCCCGCGCCGAAAGACGACATCCACCACCAGCCCGGTTTCGCGCGGCGCCGGAGCATCGCTTTCAGTACGAAATACA
>CAZULX010000365.1:0-3343 GCA_964621335.1 uncultured Streptomycetaceae bacterium | reverse complement strand
CAGCCGCGCTAGGATAAACGCTACAGAGGGAAACCCATGGTTTCCCTCCGTACCTCGTGCGCCCGGCAGGGCGCACTCACTTGAAGGTGCAAGTCCTTTACACACCCGGCATGGGGAAGTGTTAACCGAAGACAAGGGTGTCGCGGGCGACTGCGAATCTGAAGGAAGCCGAAGGCAAAGCGCTGGCCTGACGAACAGGAAGCGGATATGAGGCAGTGCGGCGGGGTGAGCAGGCGAGTTTCTGTGAAGCCCGATACGTGCACGGGAACGCCGCGCTGTAGATCCGACAGGCATAAGCGGGAAGGTGAGTGCGCAATACCCGGGGAGACCGCATGTACGGTGGTGTGGGAGGACGGTGGGGCAACCCAACCTCCTACCCGATCTTTCCTTCGCTAACGCGGAACCCGCACGATGCGGGTTCCAACAAGGCGGTCGTGGAGGAAGTCGCGGTCGCGATCGACGAGCGCCCACATGAAGCCAACCCCGGCGAAAAGCAATCCCGCCAAGGCAAGGACATAGCGCAGCGAAGCCTGGCGCACGCTGAGCGCGCTTCCGTCGGCAGCCACGAGGCGCAGGCGCCAGGTCTTCATGGGCAGGGTCTGGCCGCCGCGCGCCCACTGCGCGACGAAGTAAACGCCGCAGACGAGCACGAGATACGCCTGAAAAAGCGGCCGGGCGTGAGAGGCTTCGAGGCTCGCCTCGATCATCTGGAACGGAAGGGCCGCGCACCACAGCATCGCCGCGAGCAGCAGGGCTTCGTAAGCGAGGGAAGCGACGCGCCTCCCGAGAGGGGCTGCGGGTAGTCCTTCCGGCAACCTAATTGACGGCGGCGGGGGCCTCTGCAGGCGCAGGGGCCGCAGGCGGCGACGGCGCGGGCTCGGCAGCAGGGGCCGGCGGAGGCGCGACCGACTGCTTGTACTCCTGCCACTTCTCTTTACGCTCTTTCGGCGGAATCTTACGCAGCGTCTTGTAGCGCTCTCGCGCGGCGCGCCGTTCCTCCGGCGTCAGCTTCACCCATTCCTCCATGCGTTTTTGCAGCCGCTTCTGCTGGGCGGGTTTCATCGTCGGATAGCGGTCGGCGATCGACACCCATTTCTTGCGGCGGGTCGTGTCGAGCTGGTTCCATTCGGGCTCGAGCGGGGCGAGGACCTGCTTCTGGGCGGCCGTCAATTCCGACCATTCCGGCTTAGGAGCTTTTTTAGCTGCGGGTTTGCTCTGTGCGGCTATTGCCGAAAACGCGATGCATAGCGAAGCGATCAGCGCGACGAGCGTTTTAGCCATGAATCGAAGCCTTGGTCCAGATAAGCGTTGATCGGCAGGTCGTCCGTCAGCAACCCTGCGTCAATGTCCGCGATATCGCTCGAAACGGTCCCGGTGTGCATGTACACGACGCCCATGAGACCCAGCACGAGGGCCGCGAACGGTATCACGTAACGCACCCCGAGCACGCTCTGCTCGGTGAACCTGGAGGCCGATTCCGCCCATGCGGGCACCCACGCCGGGGCCTTTGCCGACACTTCCTGGTGGCGCGCGAGCGCCTGCCGCCTCGCGGCTGCGAGGCGCTCCCGGCTCTCGGGCGCCAGCCCCTCTGCTCCTTCATCGAGGAGCTTCGAGATTCGTGCGCCCAGCTCATCCTGCTGATTCATAATCTGATCCCCTGTTTCTCGAGCGCCGCGGCGAGCGCGTGGGTCGCCCGCGAGCAGTGTGTCTTCACACTCCCTTCCGAGCAACCCATGATTTGCGCCGCTTCCGCGACGTCCATTTCCTCCCAGTAACGCAACAAAAAAGCCTGGCGTTGACGCGTAGGTAATTTTTCAAGGGCTTTCTCTATCAAAGCAAGTACTTGCGACCGCGCCAGTTGCTCCGGCGGAGGCTCCATCGATTTGGAGGCATTTTCCACTTCCAGAGTTTCGAGCGGGTCGTGATCTTCGTCGCCTTCGGCCCCCAAGAGAGTCGAGATCGGCGTCGTCCACAGGGCCCGCACTTTCTGCCGCCGGTAGAAATCGCGAATCACATTTTGCAGGATGCGCTGGAAAAGCAGCGGCAGCTCGGCCGGCGGCCGCGTGGCGTACTTTTCTGCAAGCTTCAACATCGCATCCTGCACGATATCGAGTGCTGCGTGGTCGTCGCGAACGGCGAACAGCGCCTGCTTGTAGGCGCGGCGTTCCACTTCCGCGAGGAAGTCTGAAAGTTCCTTCTGTGTAGCCAGTGGCTTGCCTTGCTGTCGATACGGCAGAGGCGAGCATCGCGCTCATGGCCAGCCGCCGCACATCCTCGCCCTGGCTTTACGCGCCGCCGCCGGGTGGCTCGCATCTTAGCAAAGATTCCGACCGCGGAAGCCCTTCGCCAGCGCTTGCGCGAGACTTCGCCACGGGCGCGATGTGGCGCACCTATCATACTGTTTACAGGGCGTTTTACTTGACCCGTCGAGCGGCAAACTGTAATGTTGCACGTTTCCGCGTTCACCCCCCGTTTCTCCCCAAGGCTGGCTCATGAGCATGACTGGTGCCGAGATCGTTGTGCGTTGTCTGCAGGAAGAGGGCGTCGAACACGTCTTCGGCTACCCCGGCGGCGCGGTCCTGTTTCTGTACGATGCGCTTTTCAAGCAGACCAAAGTAAAGCACGTGCTCGTGCGCCACGAGCAGGGGGCGATTCACGCCGCGGATGGTTATGCGCGCTCGACCGACAAGCCGGGCGTCGCGCTCGTCACTTCGGGTCCGGGCGTCACCAACGCGATCACCGGCATTGCCACGGCGTACATGGATTCGATTCCGCTCGTCATCCTGACCGGGCAGGTGCCGACGGCCGCAATCGGCCAGGACGCCTTCCAGGAATGCGACACGGTGGGGATCACGCGCCCGTGCGTGAAACACAACTTCCTCGTGAAAGACGTGAGGGAACTCGCCTCCACGATCAAGAAGGCTTTCTACATCGCATCGACGGGCCGGCCAGGGCCGGTAGTCGTCGACATCCCGAAGGACGTCACGACGCACCAGTGCGATTTCGAGTATCCCGAGAAAGTCGCAATGCGCTCGTACAACCCGGTCGTCAAAGCCCACTCGGGACAGATCAAAAAAGCGATCCAGGTCCTGATGGAGGCGAAACGCCCCATGGTGTACACCGGCGGCGGCATCGTCCTCGGCGATGCGGCCCCGCAGCTGACGCGCCTGGTGCGGCTGCTCGGCCTGCCGTGCACCAACACGCTGATGGGGCTCGGAGGCTTTCCCGCGACGGACCGGCATTTTCTCGGCATGCTCGGCATGCACGGGACTTACGAGGCGAACATGGCGATGCAGCACTGCGACGTGCTGCTCGCGATCGGCGCGCGCTTCGACGATCGCGT
>CAZULX010000364.1:0-3813 GCA_964621335.1 uncultured Streptomycetaceae bacterium | reverse complement strand
GGTGGCCGGCGCAGCGCCCGGCGCTTCGGATCGGATCAGGGGAAACAAGGATACCTCTTCGGAAACACTGCTTTTCCGCTAGGATAACGCAAAGTGGGCGAGCGCCGAGCGCGAGGCACGGCGCGGCGCTCCGCAACCTTGCGTAACCCAGTCCATCATGTGTACCCGATGAAGAAAGACACCCTCCTCACGCACGTCGGCCGCGATCCCGCGCGCTACGACGGCATGGTGAACACACCGGTCTTTCGCACGTCGACGGTGATCCATCCGACCCTCGCCTCTTACCAGCGGCGCCCCGGCGAAGGCGAGAAAGTGGTGCGCTACGGACGCTACGGCACACCGACCACGTTCGCGCTCGAGGACGCCGTCTCGCAGATGGAAGGCGGCTATCGCGCGGCGGCCGTGCCCTCGGGCCTCGCAGCGATGACCGCAGCGCTATGCGCTTTCGTGAAGAGTGGCGATCACCTGCTGGTCACCGACTCGGTATACGGCCCGACCCGGGCGTTCTGCGAAAAGCAGCTCAAGCGTAACGGGGTCGAAGTCGAGTATTACGACCCGCTCATCGGCGGGAGGATCGCCGCGCTGATGAAGGCCGGGACGCGCGCGGTTTTTTGCGAGGCACCGGGCTCGCTCACTTTCGAGATGCAGGACATCCCCGCGATCGCCGAAGCGGCACATGCGGGCGGCGCGGTCGTCCTCGCGGATAACACCTGGGGCACGCCGTACTTCTTCCGCTCCCTGGAGCACGGCGTCGACGTCTCCCTGCACGCGGCGACCAAGTACATCTCGGGTCATTCGGACGTGATGATCGGGCTCGTCGTCACCAACGAGAAGTGCTGGCTGCCGGTGCGGCGCACGATCACCGACTACGGTTACAGCGTGAGCCCGGATGACTGCTACCTGGCCCTGCGCGGCTTCCGCACGATCGGCGTGCGTATGAAGCACCAGATGGCTAGCGCGCTTCGCATCGCGCGCTGGCTCGAGGAAAGAAGCGAAGTGGCGAGAGTGATCTATCCGGCGCTCGAGAGCGACCCGGGGCACGCGATCTGGAAGCGCGATTTCGACGGCGCGGCGTCGCTCTTCGCTTTCGTGCTGAAGCCGCTCGGCGATGCCGCGGTCGAAGCTTTCGTCGATTCGCTGAAGCTCTTCGGCATCGGATCGAGCTGGGGCGGTTACGAAAGCCTCGTCACGGTGGTGCACGCCGAGGCGCTGCGCACCGCGACGCGCTGGAACCCGGGCGGGCCCGCGCTACGCCTGCACATCGGCCTCGAAGACCCCGATGACCTGATCGCGGATCTCGATCACGCCTTCAAGACCCTGGCTTAGGCGACGGAGCGATTCGCCAGATCGCCGAAGGAAAGGAGGTCACGGAGGGAAACCTTGGTTTACTTCCGTAGCGTGACATTCCTCCCGAGCGGAGCGAGGCTAGTACCCCGGCGCGGAGCCGGGGGGAGGAACCGATCCTGGGGGCGGCGGGGCGGACCCGTAGCCCGGCGGCGGAGGCGGCGGCGGATAGTTGTAGCTCGGACGAGGCGGCGGTGGTGCATAGCGTTGCTGCGGCGCATAGCGCCCGCTCACCGCGACACGGTGGCCTTTACCGTACATGCACTGCGTGTAAGCCTGGTCGTAACGGCGCTGCGATTCATAGCCCGACGCTTCCCCTGCGCCCACGCCTGCGATTCCGCCCGCCGCACCGCCTACGCCCGCGCCGACCGCCGCGCCGTGTCCGCCGTTGATCGCGCCTCCGAGCAGCGCGCCGATCACGGCGCCGGCAAGAGCGCTGCGCACCGCCGTGTCTTCCTGCGCGCGCGCCGCGGTCTGGCCGCCGATCGAGTCGTACGCGTAGTGGCGGCACGCGCCGTCGTCGTAGCGGAACTGATCGAAGCCTTTGGTAGTGCCCGGGAGCGCCATCGTGCTCGGCCCCGTCGGAACGGTCATGCAGCCCGCGAAGAGCACGGTGACTGCGATAACGGCGATGCCGGCCGATTTCATCGCGATCTCACGAAGGAGGCGTGCCGTGCGGGACGACCTGTTGCCAGGGCGAAGCGCACTGCTGCACATAAGGATAGTAGGTTTGCGTGTCGCGGCAGTAATACCAGTACGCGCTCGAGCCCTGCGCCGGGGACGACGGCGCGACTGCCGCGGCCTGCGGCTGCTCGATATACACCGGAGCCGGGAGCACGACCGCGGGCGGGTAGTAGTACCGCGGGTAATAGTGATAACTCGGGTAGAAAAACGGGCCCGGCACGCCGAACCAGATCCCGACGTGCGAGCGGTGGTGGTGATGGTGCCGGCCGCGCGCGTCGGCGTCGGCTGCCGCGACCGACGCGGCGGCGAGCATGATTGCGAGCGCGGCAGCTTTGAGCGTATTCATGCGTCTTGCCTCTGGGATCACGAGTGAATAGTAGCCGACCCCGCAGGTTTCGTTCCCGAAATATTGTTACAAATCGTAAACGCCGGGCGGGGTTACTGTCGCCCCGCACCGACAGCGGGCGCGACCCGCATCAACCGCCGGCGGGAGGAGTCGGATTCGGCACACGGGAGACCAGCAGCTTGTCCACCCGGTTCCTGTCCATGTCGACGACTTCGAACCGGAACCCGCTCCACTCGAAATGGTCGGCGACCTGCGGCACGCGTCCCAGTTGCAGCATGACGAAACCGGCGAGCGTGTTGATCGGTGTCTTCCTCGGGCAGCTCGTCCTCGATCCCGAGCGCGTGCTTGAAGCGGTCGACCCCTACGCCGCCGTCGATGAGCAAAGAGCCGTCGGCGCGCGTCACGATGTCCCTGTCCGCCTCTTCGCCGGTCTCGCCGATCTCGCCGACGAGCGCCTCCAGGACGTCGTGGAGCGTGACGAGCCCCTGGAACTCGCCGTACTCGTTCACGATCAGCGCCATCGTCTGCCGGTGCAGCTTGAAAGTGCGCATGACTTCGGTAACGGTCAGCGTCTCGGGAATGTAGAGCGGCTTCGTGAGCCGCGCTTCGAGATCGAAAGGCTCGGCGTTGACCATGTCGACCAGCAGGTCCTTCGCCGCGACGAAGCCTTCGATATTGTCGAGGTCGCCCCGCGTCACGGGGAAAAAGGAGTGCGGAGCCGCGACGATGCGCTCGAAGATCCTCTCGCGCGGCTCCTCGATGTCGAGGTAGATGATGTCTGCGCGCGGCGTCATCACCGCGGTCGTGCGCAGGTCATCCAGCCGGAACACGCGCGAAACGAGCTGATGCTCGTGCTCTTCGAAAACGCCGGCTATGGTTCCCTGCTGCATCAGCACGCGGATCTCCTCTTCGCTGACGGGCGGGCTCGCGCTGGACCCCCGTCCCAGCACGCGCAGGATCGCGTCGGTCGCAAAAGCCAGCGCGCGCACGATCGGATGGGCGATCCAGGCCACCCACTTCATCGGCTTCGCGACGAAGCTCGCTACCGCTTCGGGATTGAGCAGCGCGAGGCGCTTAGGCACGAGCTCGCCGATGATGAGCGAGCCCACCGTGATGCCGGCGATGACGATAGTGCCCGCGATCACTTTCGAGTGCGGCGCTATCGCAGGCCATTGCGAAAGCCATGCGCTGACGTCGGCCGAAAGCGCGGCTTCGCCGAAAACCCCGCTCGAAATGCCGATCACGGTGATGCCGACCTGTATCGCCGAAAGAAAATTGCTCGGGTTGTTCGCGAGCGCGAGCGCAGCGCCCGCCGCGGTGCGTCCTTCGTCGTAGAGCTGCTGCAGCCGCGCCTTGCGCGAAGACACCACCGCCATTTCCGACATCGAGAAAAACCCGTTGATCAGAAACAGGATCAGTAGAAAGAGGAGTTCCATGGC
>CAZULX010000363.1:0-6911 GCA_964621335.1 uncultured Streptomycetaceae bacterium | reverse complement strand
CGCCTGCGCCTCGCTGTCAGGCTGTTACCGCGGCTCCTTCGCGAGTTGCTCGCGAATACGCTCGATGCGATTGGCCGGGCTCGGATGCGTGCTCGCGAATTCGGGCTGGCGGCTGCCGCCCGAGGCCTTTTCGAGCACCTGCATGACGCGGATCATCGCGCGCGGGTCGTATCCGGCTTCGCGCACGAGGCGCAGCCCGAGCGCGTCCGACTCGAGCTCGTCGTCGCGGCCGTGCTTCATGGTGATGAGGCTCCCCGCGAGCTGCGCGAGCTGGGCCGTGTCGTAGCTGCCGCTGCCGACGATGACCGCGCCGATCAACTGCTGCGTGAGCTGCTGCTTGGCGAGATGCTCGGCGGAGTGACGTGCGAGCACGTGACCGACTTCGTGTCCGAGCACCGCGGCAAGCTCGTCCTCGGTCTCGAGCAATCCCAGCAGCGCTTCGGTGATGAAAATCTGGCCTCCGGGCAGCGCAAAGGCATTCACCGTCTTGCGGTCTGCGAGGAGATGGAAGCTGTACTTGTAGGGTGTCTTGGAGGCGGCCGACCGCGACACGATGCGCGCGCCGACCTGCTGCACGCGCTCGCGCATCGCGCTCGACGAGACGCCGCCGAATTGCGCCGCCATTTGCGGCGCGAGCTGGCGGCCGAGCGCGATTTCCTCTTCGGCGGTGAGGCTCACGCGCTGCTTCTCCCCGGTGACCGGGTTGTCGGAAGTCGTCGAGCAGTACGAGACCAGCCCGAAAGCGCCGATCAGCAGCGCGATCACCCAGCGTGCGGCGGCCATGGCGTCAGCAGCCTTCCACGAGCGCGTCGAGGAGGTCGCTCTGCCGACCCGACGTTCTCACCATGAGCACGATGGAGCCGGCCGAAGCAGTCCCCGAGCGCCGGAAGTCCGCCGTCGCGTAGGGAACACCGTTTTTTACATTCACGGCCACGTGCGCGCCGCCGTCACGCGTGGTCGTCACTTCGGCCACGAGCGCGCCGCTATGTTCTTCCGCGTTACGCGCGAAACACCGCGCCGCGGCCTCCGGCGCCTGCCTGAAGCGGTGCGTGTGGGTCGTTCCGAAGTCGCCTCCAACGCGCGTCGCGCAGCCGGCAAGGGTCGTGACCAATGCCACGTAAGCGATCGATCTGAATGTCATGGCCGCACTATAGCCAACATCGTGCCGACCCAATCCGGCGCACACTTACGCCCTCAAAGCCCCGCCGATTCCGCGATGTAGTTACCGAGCGAAGCCCAGTCGCGCTCGCCGTAACCCCGGTTGATCGCGGCAAGGTGCTGCTCGCGCATCACCGCCGCCATCGGCATCGGCACGCCGGTCTCGCCGCCCGCCTGCAGTGCGAGCTCGACGTCTTTCATGCCCAGCTTCAGCGTGAAAGTCGCATGCTCGGCCTTTTCGATGATCATCCTGCCGTAGTTCCTGTAGGCCGGGGCGTTCATCGACGTGCTGGTGATGATCTCGAGAAACTTCGCGGGCTCCACGTCCGATTTGCCGACGAGCGCAAAGGCTTCCCCGAGACTCTCGACGATGGTGCCGAGCAGGTAATTGCGCGCTATCTTGACGATGTTCGCCTGTGCCGGCTCCACGCCGAGGTCGAACCACTGCTTGCCGAGCGCCTCAAAAAGCGGCGCGCAGCGCGCGATCGCTTCTTTCGGTCCGGCCGCGACGATGTCGAGCTGGCCCGATGCGGCGGCTTGCGGCCTCCCGAAAACCGGGGCGGACACGTATTGCGCGCCGCAGACCTGGTGCAAACCCGTCAGCCGCTTCGCCATCCTCAGGCTCACCGATGCCATGTTGAGGTGCAGACTACCGGCGGGCATTTTTTGCAGCAGCGCAGGGGTGATCCAGACCGCTTCGACCGCAGCATCGTCCGCCAGCATCGTGATGACGACTTCGCTCTGTAGCGCGTCTTCGATGCGCGGCGCCACGCGCGCGCCGCGCGCTTCCAGCGCTTCGGCGGCCGCGCGCGTGCGGTTCCATACGACGAGGTCGTGGCCGCGCTCGAGGAGCCGCGCCGCCATGCCGCGTCCCATTTGTCCGAGTCCGATGAATCCGATTCTCATGATCGTTCCCGCGCCTCCTGGTCTTCGTTTCGTTTGCAGTATCGCCTTGCACCGTGCCAACATCCTACCCGAACGTCTTTTGCAGCAATAAACCCACAAAGGAAGAGAAATGGACCTGGGCATCAAGGGGCGATCGGCCATCGTCACCGGAGGCAGCCGCGGCATCGGACGCGAGACCGCGCGCCAGTTTCTCGAAGAAGGCGTGCGCGTGACGATCTGCGGCCGCAACCAGGAGACCCTGAACACGACTCGAGACGAGCTCGCGAAAGCGACCGGCGGCGACATCCAGGCGGTGGTCGCGGACACGACGAAGGAAGCCGATCTCGCGCGCCTCGTCGAAGCGGCCCGGCAGCGCTACGGCACCGTCGACATGCTGGTGAACAATGCCGGGCAGATGTACTCCGGCCGCTTCGCGGTTCTCACCGACGCGGGATTGAAGGAGCAGTTCGAAACCAAGATCTTCGGTTTCATGCGCATGATCCGGCTCGTCTACCCGATGATGAAAGCCCAGAAGTGGGGGCGCATCGTGAATCTCATCGGCGGCGCGGGCAAGGAGCCCGATCCCTACATGTTCGGAAGCGGCATCACCAACAGCGGGCTTTTGAACATTACCAAATCTCTCTCCACCGAGTTCGGCGAGGACAACGTGCTTGTGAACGCGGTGTGTCCGGGATGGGTCGATACCAACCTGTGGAAGCGCAACGCGCAGGGTCTTAAGCAGGAGCTCGGCGCACAGACCGAGGAGGAAGCGCGGCGGCAGGCTGCGCGCAAGAATTCGCTCAACCGCTTCGGCAAGCCCGAAGAGCTCGCCAACGCGATCGTGTTCCTGTGCTCCGAGCGTGCGAGCTACATCACCGGCGTTTCACTGAACCTCGACGGCGGGCGGCTTAAGTCGCTGTGGTGAGCGGTGCCGGAGGCGGCTTCAGGGGCGCTTCCGCAGCAAGCCGCTCGCTTCGCCGTGCGAGCGCATCAGCGCGCATTGCGCCGGCGTGAGGTGGGTATTCTGCGGCGAGGTATCCGAACGCATGAGATTCCCCGGCGCGTCGCTGTGCGTGCCGCTGTTCGAGAGCACGTGCACCAGCTCGTGCGCGAGCGCATAGGGAAGGTCGCGGGCGCCGTGTGCGACCCACACGGTGTTCGCAAGCTCGGGGCGGCCCCCGGCGTTCGCGAGCCCGACGGCCTCCGCGTCGAACGCAGGATTGTTGCGCGTGTCCTCGACGAAAAACACCGCGGGCTTGGCGGCATTTATGGCGCGCAGCAGTTCGCGCGACGCGGGCGTGTGGTAATAGTGGAAACGGCGTGGCGCATCGAGCACGCGCAGATCGGCTGAAGTGAGCGCCACGCCGCATTGCGCGAGGAGCTGCGCCGACTGGGTGAGCGCCGCCATGATCTCGCCCGGCTGCCAGCGCGTGCCGCGGAACGTGTGCAGATGCAGCGTCAGCTCGTGTGAGGCGCCGTTCACCGGTATCGGCGGCAGCCTTCGCACTTCAACACTGGTGATCCGGTCGGCGGCGGTGGCAACGCCGACCGCGAACAGCATCCCGAGGGCGGCGATGAAGGCTCTCAATGCACGAGCTCCTGCGTTACGAAGGCGACATTATGCGGGGAATTTCGCGTAAAACACGCGGATGCGCAAGGTCACATTTCCGGGTGGCGAACGCGTGCCGGCTTTCGGACTCGGCACCTGGCACGTCGGGGACGATACGGCGAAGCGGAGCGAAGAGATCGCGACACTCAGGCTCGGCATCGATTCCGGAGCGACGCTCATCGATACCGCGGAGATGTACGGCGAAGGCAAAGCCGAAGAGCTGATCGGCGAGGCGATCGCCGGGCGCCGCGACGAAGTTTTCCTGGTGAGCAAAGTCTATCCGCACAATGCGACCCGGCGCGGGACGGCCGCCGCATGCGAGCGGAGCCTCCGGCGGCTCAAGACCGACCGCATCGATCTCTATCTCCTGCACTGGCGAGGGTCGGCTCCCCTCGAGGAAAGCCTGGACGCGCTCGCATCCTTGCGCGAGGCGGGGAAGATACGGCACTACGGCGTGAGCAACCTCGACCGGAGCGACATGGAGGAAGCGTGGGGCGTTCCCGCCAGCCGCGGCATACAGACCGATCAGCTCCTCTATAACCTCGCGCGGCGCGGCATCGAGTGGGACCTCCTGCCGTGGCTGCGGGAGCGGAGGATTCCGGTGATGGCGTATTCGCCGCTCGAGCAGGCGAAGCTGGTGCGAGATCGAAAGCTCGCCGATTTCGCCCGGGGGAACGGTATGACGCCGGCGCAGGCGGCGCTCGCGTGGCTGCTCGCGCACGAGGACGTGATCGTCATCCCCAAATCGTCGAACCGGAAACGCCTGCAGGAAAACCTCGGGGCGCTGGATGTGGCGCTCACGCCGGAACAGCGAGTGGAGCTCGGGCGCTTGTTCCCGCCGCCGGACGGGCCGCGACCGCTCGAAATGCTGTGAGCGTTCAGTCGCCGGCGTAAACGTCGGTGATCCTGGGCAGGCCTTTGAATTCCACAGCGTTGCCGCAGCCGTCCCTGCACGTCATCAGCTTCTGCTCGCGCACCGTTCCCGCCTGCCGCGTGTGCGGCTTCAGGATGAAGTCGGCCCCTGCCGCAGTAAGGCGCGTGGCGGTCGCTTCGAAAGTTTCCAGCGGCATCACGCACCCGAAGTGACGCATCGGCGTGCCGCCGCCTTCGCGCAGCTTGGAGCCTTTGTCGCCGACCACGTCGTCGGGCGAGAGGTGCGCCACGATGTGATGGCCGAAGAAGTTGAAATCCGCGCGTCCGGGTAGCTTGCGGCCTTCGGGACAGCCGAGCAGCTCGCCGTAGAAGCGGCGCGCGCGGTCGAGGTCGTTCACCGCGAACGAGAAATGAAAAAGCGTGTCGATGCCGCTGTCCGATGCCATCTTCGTTCTCCCGGTTGGGCTCCCACCGGCGATGGTAAGGCCGGGCGGCCCGCAGCGGCAATGTAGAATCCCGCCTTTTCCGAAAGCAATCGTTGAGCACAAAACTCATGACCACAGCGTACGTTTCCAGACAGTTCGTCGAAGGTTACGGGATCGTCTCAGGGCGGCAGCGGAAGAGTCGGGTAAACCGGTCGATTTCATCACCGTGCCCGAGAAGCCCGGCCGCGCGGCTTGCGCAGGCCGATTGCGACCGCATCGACTGCACTTTCATCGACCGCGACATCCGCTTCAACGAGCAGACCTACGCTGCGTACAACGATGCCCTCGTCGCATCGAAGAGCTGCCGGTGGATACACATCACGAGCTCCGGCGTGACGCCTGCGCCTTACATCAATGCGCTCGATGCCAACGGCGCGATCATCACGAGCTCCACCGGTTCGAACGCGGAGCCCGTCGCGCAGACCGGTTTCACCGGGCTGCTCATGCTCGCGCGCGGTTTCCCCGGCTACATTCAGGGACAGCACAAGCGCGAATGGCGTCCGATGCGCGGCGCGTCGCTGCCGGACGAACTGCGCGGCCAGACGCTGCTCCTGATCGGCGTCGGCGCGATCGGCAAGACGTTCGCCGGTTACGCGCGCGCTTTCGGCCTCCAGGTGATCGGGGTGCGGCGCAGCCCGAAAGCGCCCGCTGATCCGGTCGACGAGATGGATCCGCCATCGAAGCTGGTCGAGCTCCTGCCGCGCGCGGACTGGATCGTGATCTCGTGTCCGCTCACCAAGGAGACGCGCAACCTCGTCAACGCCGAAGCATTCAGGCACGTAAAGAAAGGCGCGCGCCTGATCAACATCGCGCGCGGCGAGATCGTCGACGAAAACGCGATGATCGAAGCGCTCAGGAGCGGTCGCCTCGGCGGCGCGGCGCTCGACGCGCACACGCAGGAGCCTCTGCCGCCCGATTCACCGCTATGGGATATGCCGAACGTGCTCGTCTCGCCGCCCAACGCGTCTGCGTCCACCGGCAACGAGAGGCGCGCCGCCGAGATCTTCATCGCCAACTACGGGCATTGGGCCCGGGGCGAGCCGCTGCGTAACGTGCAGAAGCTTTCCTGAAGACCGACCACGGTGCGGCCGTGGTCGCTCAGGCACACGCGGCCGAGTTGGCGATCCACGAGCCCCAGCATGAAGAGCCTGCGCAAATCCTCCCGGCTCACGCCGGGCTCGGCGCGCGCGACTCTGGCGAGCGCCGCCCATTCTTCGGGAGTGCGGGGAGTCCCGCGGTAACTGATTGCCGGCATAAGAATTTGCATTGCGGTAGTCGCTGGCCCGTTCGCACGCGCCACGGAGCACCAAGCTCCGTACTCCGTGGCGCGACACCCCGACCGGACTGGCTCCTTCTCCTCGTCGTCTTCGGACGCTGGTGGACTGCACGCGACCGTGGAGTTTCTAACGCCTTAACGCCGGAGTCGGTTTACAGCAGCAGCCGGATTCGGCATCACGATCGACGAGGCGTTCGTAAAGCGCCATGCCGTGATATAGCGGCTTCTGCGGCCTAAACCGAAAGGAACAACGTGCTGATCGTCGATTCACAGGTTCACGTCTGGGGCGCGGACACGCCGCAGCGGCCATGGCCCAAACGCGCGGAAGCGCAGCGCCCGATACCGCTGGGGCACGAAGACCTGCTGCGTGAAATGGACGAAGCCGGCGTCGAGCGCGTCGTCATCGTCCCGCCTTCGTGGGAGGGCGACCGCAACGACCTCGCGACAGCCGCGCATCTCGCGCACCCGAACCGCTACGCGACGATGGGCCGGCTCGATCCGCTGGACCCCGCGTCGCGCGGGCTCATCGCGAAATGGCGCGAGCAGATCATGGGCCGCGGAGTATGCGAGTGGATCGGCTGGGATCTGCCGTAATCAGCGATACCACGTCGCGCGCGTCGCCGGG
>CAZULX010000362.1:0-3491 GCA_964621335.1 uncultured Streptomycetaceae bacterium | reverse complement strand
CCGAACGTCGCGATCGCGGTGAAGCCGTGAAGCGCGCGTCGCGTTGGGGGCTGACCGGCGCGGGGTTCGCCGCGGCGGCGCTCGCCGCCTCGCTTGCGATCGCCCCTTACCCCGTCGAAGACTTCGCGAGCGTGAGGAACGCCTGGCGCGCTTCGGACGCGTGGCTGCTCGACCGCCGCGGCGAGCCGCTGTCGCGTGTGCGCATCGACCACGAGCGGCGACGCGGCGACTGGGTGGCGCTGACGGAGGTGTCGCCCCCGCTCACCGCCCTCATGATCGAATCGGAAGACAGGCGCTTTCGCGAGCACGGCGGCGTCGACTGGCTGGCGGTCCCCGCGGCGATGAAGCAGATGCTCGCCGGCGAGCGCCGCGGCGGCAGCACGCTCACGATGCAGCTCGCGGCGTATCTCAACCCCGAGCTCGAAAGAAGCGGGCGCCGCGACGTCCTCGACAAGTGGCGGCAGGTGCGGCAGGCGCTCGCGATCGAGCGCACGTGGGAGAAGGACCAGATCCTCGAAGCGTGGCTCAACCTCACGCCTTTCCGCGGCGAGCTCGAAGGCGTCGATGCCGCCGCGCGCAGCCTTTTCGGCAGGCGCGCAGCCGGTCTCGACCAGGTCGAGAGCGCGCTCCTCGCGGCGATGGTGCGCGCCCCCAATGCGCCCGCTTCGCGCATCGCGCGACGTGCGTGTGTGTTGCTCGACAACCGTGAGGCCGACTGTCTCGCCGCACAGGGCCTCGCCGCAGTGGGATTACGGTCGCGGCAAATCCACCTGGACCTCGACGGCGCCGCGCCGCACCTCGCGAGAAAGCTGCTGAAGCGCGCCGGCGAAGAAGTGCGCAGCACACTCGACGCGAGGGTGCAGCGCTTCGCGGAAGCGACGCTCACGCGCCACCTGCGCGAGCTCGAAGGGCGTCACGTCGAGGACGGGGCGCTCGTCGTGCTCGACAACGAGACGGGGGACGTGCTCGCGTGGGTGGGCTCGAGCGGCTCGCTCTCCCGAGCGCACGAAGTCGACGGCGTCACGAGCGGCCGGCAGGCGGGCTCGACGCTGAAGCCTTTCCTCTACGCCCTCGCGATCGAGCAGACGGTGCTCACCTCGGCTTCCATCCTCGACGATTCCCCGCTCGCAGTGACGCTGCCGACGGGACTCTATGTCCCGCAGAACTACGACCGCACTTTCAAAGGCCAGGTCTCGCTGCGGCAGGCGCTCGCCTCCTCGCTCAACGTTCCGGCGGTGCGAACGCTGGCGCTCCTCGGTTACGAGCCGTTCTACCGCAAGCTTCAAAGCGTCGGCATCGGTCTCGAGCGCGACGCCGATCACTACGGCTATTCACTCGCACTTGGCGGCGCGGAAGTGACGCTGCTCGACCTTACCAACGCGTATCGCACGCTGGCGAACGGCGGGCGGATGGGAGCCGTCAAAACCACCCCCGCCAGTTCCGTCCCGCGGGACGAAATGGAGCAACCCGAACCGGAGGAAGGGGGTAACGGGGGGAACCTTGGGTTCCCCCTGTTTGTTCACCGCGCGCCAGAGGTTCCCAGCGGGAACCTGGACCCCCGCGCCGCCTACATCGTCAGCGACATCCTCGCCGACTCCGCGGCGCGCGCGCTCACCTTCGGCCTCGCGAGCCCGCTCGCGACGCGCTACCGCGCGAGCGTGAAGACCGGCACGAGCAAGGAGATGCGCGACAACTGGGCGGTCGGATACACCACGCGCTACACCGTCGGCGTGTGGGTCGGCAATTTCTCCGGCGCACCGATGCACGACGTTTCCGGCGTGGACGGCGCGGCGCCGGTGTGGCGCGAAGTGATGGATTTCCTGCACGAAGGCATGGTCCCCGCACCGGCGCCCGTGCCGGAGGGACTCGAGCGCCAGCGCATCGCGTATGCGGGCGGAATCGAGCCCGAGCGCGAAGAGTGGTTCATCTCGGGAACCGAAGCATCGACGATCGCGCCGGTCGCGGCGCGTGCCGTCACACCCCGCATCGAGACGCCGGCGAACGGCGCGATTTATGCGATCGATCCCGACATCCCGCGCGATCGCCAGCGTCTCGTCGTCACCGCTCGCGGCGCGCCGCGCGGTGCGAAGCTCGTGCTAGAAGACGGCAGGCAGCTGCGCGCAGACCGGCCGGCGCTGTGGTTTCCCGAGCCGGGCCGCCGCGAAGTGGTGTTGCGCGCCGCGGACGGCACCGAGCTCGACCGCGTTCGCTTCGAAGTCCGCGGCCTGCGCGCGGTTAAGCAAAAACGATAGGGTGCGTTGCACTGCACCGCCACGGGTCGGTGCGTCACCGACGCACCTTACGCAATCGACGTCATTCTGGCGCAATGCCAGAATCCATGTTGACGTTGAAGGTACACCAGAAATGGATTCCGGATCGAGTCCGGAATGACGTCAACCCGAAGGAAAGGAGGTTACGGAGGGAAACCTTGGTTTCCCTCTGTATCGTGATATCCCTCCCGAGCGGAGCGAGGTTACGGAGGGAAACCTTGGTTTCCCTCTGTATCGTAATTTCTCCCGCAGCGGAGCGCCGCTCCGCCGTCAGGCGGACCTGACGCAGTCGACGTGGTACTTGAGCGCGCCGTCGGTCTTCTCGACCACGAGGCCGTGGATGTCGGTCTCGAACCCCGGAAACTGGGTGTTGAACTGCCTCGCGAACTGGAGGTAGCCCATGATCGTCCGGTTGAAGCGCTCACCCGGGATCAGCAGCGGGATGCCCGGTGGATAGGGCGTCAGCAGCACGCTCGTGATGCGCCCTTCGAGCTCGTCGATGTCGATTCTGTCGATCTCGCCGTGCGCCATGCGCGCCCACGCGTCGGCGGGTTTCATCGCCGGCACCATGCTCGAGAGATACATCTCGGTCGTCAGGCGCGCGACGTCGTTGGCGCGGTACACGCCGTGGATCTGGTCGCAGAGGTCGCGCAGGCCGATCTTCTCGTACGACGGGAACTGCTTCAGGAACTCGGGCATCACCCGCCACAGCGGCGCGTTGCCGTCGTAATCGTCCTTGAACTGCTGGAGCTCGGTCACCAGCGTGTTCCAGCGGCCTTTGGTGATGCCGATCGTGAACATGATGAAGAACGAGTAGAGCCCCGTCTTCTCCACGATGATGCCGTGCTCCGCGAGATAGCGCGTGACGATGATCGCCGGGATGCCGCTCTTCGCGAACTTGCCGGTCACGTCGAGCCCCGGCGAGAGGACTGTCGCCTTGATCGGGTCGAGCATGTTGAAGCCGGGGGCGAGATCGCCGAAGCCGTGCCAGCGCTCGTTCGCGCGCAGCATCCAGTCCTCGCGTTTGCCTATGCCTTCGGCCGACAGGCGCTCGGGGCCCCACACCTTGAACCACCAGTCCTTGCCGAACTCGGCGTCGACTTTGCGCATCGCGCGCCTGAAGTCGATCGCCTCCTGCAGCGACTCCTCCACCAGCGCCGGCCCGCCCGGCGGCTCCATCATCGCCGCCGCCACGTCGCACGACGCGATGATCGCGTACTG
>CAZULX010000361.1:0-2644 GCA_964621335.1 uncultured Streptomycetaceae bacterium | reverse complement strand
AATTCGAACATCATGAGCCTGGGCGGAATCGCGATCGCCATCGGCGCCATGGTGGACGCGGCGATCGTGATGATCGAGAACGCCCACAAGCACATCGAGCGCCTCCAGCCCGGCGAGTCTCGAACCGAAGCGATCATCCAGGCGTGTCGGGAAGTGGGGCCGGCGCTTTTCTTCTCGCTCCTCATCATCACGGTGTCGTTCCTGCCGGTGTTCACGCTGGAATCACAGGAAGGGCGGCTCTTCTCACCGCTCGCCTACACCAAGACCTTCGCCATGGCGGGCGCGGCGCTCCTCTCGGTCACGCTCGTGCCGGTGCTCATGCTGCTTTTCATCCGCGGCCGCATCCTGCCGGAGGCGCGCAATCCGATCAACCGCTTTCTCATCTGGTTCTATCGGCCGCAGATCGCGTGGGTGATGCGCTGGAAGAAGCTCACGATCGTCCTGGCGGTGCTCGCGCTCGCGGTGACCGTGTGGCCCGCGACGCGCCTCGGCGCCGAATTCATGCCCGCGCTCAACGAAGGCACGCTCCTCTACATGCCGTCTTCTCTGCCGGGCATGTCGGTGACCAAGGCCGCCGAGGTCATGCAGACGCAGAACCGCATCATCAAGAGCTTCCCCGAAGTCGCTTCGGTCCTCGGCAAAGCCGGACGCGCCGCGACGGCGACGGACCCCGCGCCGCTCGAGATGTTCGAGACCGTCATCAATCTGAAGCCGGAGTCGGAGTGGCGGCCGGGCATGACGACCGACAAGCTCATCGCCGAGCTCGACAAGGCGCTGCAGTTCCCGGGGATCTCGAACGCCTGGACGATGCCCATACGCGCCCGCATCGACATGCTCTCCACCGGCATCCGCACGCCGATCGGCATCAAGGTCTTCGGCAAGGACCTCGAGGGGATGGAGCGCCTCGCCAAGGAGATCGAAGCGGTGGTGAAGACCGTGCCGGGCACCTCGAGCGCTTTCGCCGAGCGCATCACCGGCGGCTACTATCTCGACATCGAGCCCGACAGGGGCGCGCTCGCGCGCTACGGTCTCACCATCGGGGACGTGCAGGACGTCATCTCCATCGCGCTCGGCGGCGAGCTCGTGACGACCACGGTCGAGGGGCGCGAGCGCTTCGGCGTGATCGTGCGCTACCCGCGCGAGCTGCGCAGCGACCCGCAGCGGATCGCAGCCGAAGTACTGGTGCCGACCCCGGCGAGCGGCATGCTTCCGCTCGGCCAGGTCGCGCGCATCCGGATCACCAAAGGCGCACCGTCGATCCGCACCGAGAATTCGCTCCTCTCGGCCTATATCTACGTCGACATCCGCGATCGCGACATCGGCTCCTACGTCGCCGACGCGCAGAAGGCCGTCGCCGATCGCGTGCAGTTCCCCCCCGGCTATTACGCGACATGGAGCGGCCAGTTCGAATACATGCAGCGCGCGATCGAGAAGCTGAAGATCGTCGTCCCGGTGACGCTCCTCATCATCCTCGTGCTGCTCTACATGAACTTCCGCCGCCTCCCCGAGACGCTGATCGTGATGCTGTCGGTGCCTTTCGGTCTGGTGGGCGGCGTGTGGCTCATGTGGCTGCTCGGCTACAACATGAGCGTGGCGGTGGCCGTCGGCTTCATCGCCCTCGCGGGCGTGGCGGCCGAGACCGGCGTCGTGATGCTGATCTACCTCGATCACGCATGGCAGGCGATACAGGCGCGATGCGCGGCGGAGGGGCGGCGCCCGACGACCGCCGACCTCTACGCAGCGGTGATGGAAGGTGCGGTCGAGCGCGTGCGGCCGAAGATGATGACCGTGGTCGCCATCATGGCCGGCCTGCTCCCGATCATGTGGAGCACCGGTGCGGGCTCCGAAGTGATGCGGCGGATCGCCGCGCCCATGGTCGGCGGCATGATGTCTTCGGTGTTTCTCACGCTGATCGTCATCCCCGCACTCTACGCGCTCGTCAAGGAATACGAAGTGAGGCGCAGCGATCGGCGCGAAGCCGCGAAAGCCGCAGCGCAACCGGCATGACGGTTAGCGGTTCGAATGTGCAGTTCAACGAAAGGAGAACGTGAAATGAAAAAGTACCTGGTCGTTGCGACGCCGCCCTCATCCCCGGCACCGTGGCTTACGCCGCCGCCGGCATGCAAGGCATGAGCGGCATGGAGCATACCTCCGCGTCGAAGGCCGACAAATCGTCGTCGACACACAAAGCGGTCGGCGTGGTGAAGAAAGCCGACGCGAAAGCCGGCGCGATTTCGCTCGCCCACGAGCCGGTGGCGACACTCAAGTGGCCGGCGATGACCATGACGTTCAAGGTCGCGGACAAGGCGCTGCTCGACAAGCTCGGCGAAGGAAAAAAAGTCGAAGTCGCTTTCGAGCAGCGCGGCAAGGACTACGTGATCACCGGCGTCAAGTAAGGGCGCGGGCCGCGCTTCTCACGCGGGCGCAAGCGCGCTCTGGAGCGTCGTCCACGCCAACGCGGCACAGCCGCTGCGCGCCGGATATTTCCTGACCGTCTCGAGCAGCGCACGGCGTTCGGGCGTCATCGGCTGCGCGGCGGATTCGCAGCGCGTCTCGAGCATGGCCACAACATCGGCAATCATCCGTCTGGCTTCGTCCACCCTGCTCCCTTGCACCGTCTGCGTCATGATCGATGCGGAGGCCA
>CAZULX010000360.1:0-2982 GCA_964621335.1 uncultured Streptomycetaceae bacterium | reverse complement strand
CGGCCGTAAAAGTGCGTCGCGACGACGCCCGCGAAATGAGCGCCGCCGCTGACCACGGTCCAGTCCTTCGGGATCGCCGCATCGAGCTCCAGCATCGCCGGCCGCGGATCCACCGTGCCGGGCGCAACGAGAAACTCCTTGCCGTCGGGCCGCGCCGCCATTGCCGCAATCTGATTGGCGAGCATGGGCGAGCGCACGCCGGCCGAGGAATGGCCGCGCTCTTTGAGCTTCGCCAGCACCGCTTCGGCGGCGGCTTTGGCGTCCGCCCTGATGTGCAGATCGGCGATGCGCAGCCCCTGATACAGCCCGCGCGGATTCAAGTCGATCTGCACCGTCTTCGCGTTCGGGTACAGGTAGCCGGCCTCGGTGGTGTAGTGCCCCAGTCCCGCGCCGACGCCGATCAGCAGATCGCACGCCGCGAATTCCTCGCGCGCGAGCGGGCTCGCGTAAGCGCCGGCGACGCCGATGCCGTAGCGGTTGTGATCGAAGAGACCTTTGGCGAAGAGCGAGGTCGCGAGTAGCGCGCCGCAGCGCTCCGCCAACGCTTCCAGCGCCGCCGCGGCACCGGAGCGCAGCACCCCGCGCCCGGCGATGATGATCGGGCGCTTCGACTCCGCGATCATCGCCGCGAGCTTCTCCACCAGGACCGGATCGGGCGCCGGACGCTGCGGCGTGGGCATGAGCTCGGTGGAAGGCGAATACTCGGCACCCCAGGGGAAGGGCGCTTTCTGAAGATCCATCGGCACGCCGAGCACCACGGGGCAGCGCTCCTGCTGTGCCGTGTAGAAGGCTTCGCGCACGGTGTCGAGCATGCGGTCGACGCTCTTTACCGCCAGATAGCGCGCGCCGGTCGCGGTGGCGAGCGGCCCGAGCTCGAGCTGCTGGACGTACCACGCGGATGAGGTCGGCGAATCGCCGGCGAACACGACCATCGGCATGCCGCCGCGCGCGGCGGTGGCGAGCGCGGTCATGATCTGCGTGAAGCCCGGGCCGCAGGTGACGGTTGCGACCCCTACCTTGCCGGTGTAGCGGGCATACCCTTCGGCCATGGCGACCGCGCAGTGCTCGTGCCGCGCGTGCACCACGCGCACGCCGTATTTCTGCGCCATGATGGCGCCCCAGTACATGTTGGCATCGCCCAGCAGCGCGAACATCGTATCCACGCCTTCCGCCACGAAGGCCTGCGACAACACCTGGTATCCGCTCGGTTCCGTCGATCGCTCGCTCATTCGTTCCCCTTGTCTTTTTTGCCGACGAGGCCGCGCGCGCCGTCGAGCAGCGCACGCCCGATGATCTTCGTACCGGACGCCGCCGGGGCCTGCTCCAGCACGGCATCGCTGCCCTGTGCGCGGCGCTGCTCGATCACGTTCGCGATGTTGGCGGCGAATTCCGCCATCAGCGCACGCGCGACGTGCACGCCGCCCGCCGAGGCGAACATCTCCAGCGGGCCGGCGACTTCGAAACCGCCTTCGAGCGTAACTTCCGTCACTTCGGTCGTCTCGGTGCCGCGCGCCTCCAATTCGAACCGCGCACGGGCGCGAGAGGCTCCTCTCTGGTCGATGCCCCGCGCGTCGATCACGCAGCGTTTCACGGGATGATCGTAGGTGAGGCGTGTCTCACCGCGGAACACTGCCACGGTGGGACCGAACTTGAACGTCACCTTGCCGCGATGCGCGCCGTCGGGCGTAAGCTCGTTCAACTCCGCGCCCGGAATGCACGCCGCGACCACGGCCGGGTCCGACATGAGCGGCCACACCTCGTCCGGCGGAGCCGGAATCGAAAACTTCTCCTTCAGGTCGATCACACGCTTCCCGTGGTCGAGTCGAGCGCGTGCAGCACCTTCGGCGGCGACATCGGCAGATGGGTGAGCCGCCGGCCGATCGCCTGGTTGATCGCGTTGGCGATCGCCGCCATCGGCGGGACGATGTTGGCTTCCGCCACGCCCTTCACGCCGTACGGGTGGTTCGGGTTGGGCACCTCCACGATGATGGTTTCGATCATCGGCAGATCGGACGCAACCGGGATGCGGTAGTCGAGAAATCCCGCGTTCGAGAGCCTTCCGTCCTTGTCGTAGATGTATTCTTCGTTCAACGCCCAGCCGATCCCCTGCACCACGCCGCCCTCCATCTGGCCCTCGACGTATTTCGGATGGACCGCGCGCCCTGCATCCTGCGCGGCGACGTAGCGCAGGATTTTCACCGCGCCCGTCTCGGGGTCGACCTCGACGTCGCAGAACTGGGCGGCGAAGCCGGGCGCCTGGCCTTCCGCATTGAGGGCCGAAGCGGCGACGATCGGCCCGCCGGTCGCCGTGCGCTTGGAGGCGATGTCCTTGAACGTGAGCGGCGGGAACTCACCGGCCCGCTTGCCTGCCGGCCTCGCGGCGCCGTCCTCCCAGATCACATCCTCGACATCGATCTTCCAGATCTTCGCGGCCCGCGCGCACATTTCGGCGATCACCTTGTTGCATGCGGCAATCACGGCGCGGCCGGTTGCGTAGGTCACGCGCGAGCCGCCGGTCGGCTGAGTGTAGCCGACCGAATTGGTGTCGGCGATGATCGGCCGTACCTTGTCGTAATCGATGCCGAGGGTCTCGGCGGCCATCTGCGCGGTCGACGCGCGCGAGCCTCCGATATCCGGACTGCCGGTGGCGACGACGGCCGAGCCGTCCTCATTCACGTGCACGGTCGCGCTCGATTCGCCGCCGCCGTTGAACCAGTAACCCACGGCCATGCCGCGTCCCTGGTTCTTGCCGAGCGGTTTGGTGTAGCCGGGATGCTTCTGCAGCGCCTGCAGGGTTTCGGCAAAGCCGGCGTGACCGATCTTCGCGCCGTGCACGAGCTGCGTTCCCGGCTTGGCGACGTTCTTCAGCCTGAACTGAAGCGGGTCCATCCCGATCGCCGCCGCAGCCGCGTCCATCGTGCTCTCCACCGCGAAAGCGGACATCGGCGAGCCCGGGGCGCGGTAGGCGACCGTCTTCGGCCG
>CAZULX010000359.1:0-8661 GCA_964621335.1 uncultured Streptomycetaceae bacterium | reverse complement strand
CGAGCGGCTCGCCGCCTGCTCGGTCAGCGTGACGACGTAGGCGAGACGCTGGCGGGCGTCCGGCAGCATCGCCGCCGTGCACTCCTGGAGCTGCTTGTCGTAGCCGAGCTCGGCGAGCGTGTCGTGGAGCTGGCGCGTGAGGTGACCGAGCGAGTTGATGACTTTGGCGGCGGCGGGGCAGGTCTCGGGTCCGGGCGCTGCGGCATCGACGCAATCGGGGCCCGCAGCGTCGTTCGCGGGCGCGGCGCCGGATTCACGCTGCGCGAGCGCGATGCTGTCGAAAAGATCCTCGAGGTCGCGGCTGTCGGCCGCGGTGGATGCGTCCGGAGCCATGTCATGCCGCCTTTACCATGTTCTTGAAGACTCTTTCGAGCTTCTCGTCGAGCGTTGCGGCGGTGAAAGGTTTCACGATGTAGCCGTTCGCGCCGGCCTGCGCGGCTTCGATGATGTTCTCCTTGCGCGCTTCCGCCGTGATCATGAGCACCGGCAGGTGCTTGAGCGCGTCGTCGCCGCGGATCGCCTTCAGGAGCTCGATGCCCGTCATGCTCGGCATGTTCCAGTCGGAGACCACGAAATCGAAGCGTTCGCTCTTCAGCTTCTGGAGGGCTTTCACGCCGTCCTCCGCTTCGTCCGCGTTGGTGTAGCCGAGCTCCTTCAGGAGATTGCGCACGATCCGGCGCATCGTCGAGAAGTCGTCCACTACGAGAATTCGCATCGAGCGATCGGTCATGGTGTTACCTCCGGTGTTGCGGCCGCGTGCGCGGCCGTCTGAGCTATCAGGGGCCGCAGCGCGTCGGCCAGTGCGCGGGGATCGAACTTCGCGACGTACGCATCGACGCCGACGGTTTTGCCCATCGCGCGGTTCGCCGCCGACGACAGCGACGAGTGCATGACCACGGGAATGCCGGCGAAGCGCGCGTCGGATTTGATGCAGCGGGTGAGAACGTAGCCGTCCATCTCGGGCATTTCGGCGTCGGTGAGAACGAGCTGCAGGCGCCTCACGAGCGGCTCGCCTTCGGCCTCCGAGCGGGTGGCCATCGCCTGCAGGCGCGCCCACGCCTCGCGCCCGTTCGAGGCGTGCTGGTAGCGCACCTGGAGCTGGTCGAGGACGCGCACGATCTCGCGCCTGGCGAGCGCCGAATCGTCGGCGAAGAACAGGGTGGCGCCGGGGCGCGCGACCGGCTCGAGGTCCGGCACGTCGGCTTCGCCGTAGACCGCTCCGAGCACGCGCTCGACGTCGAGCACCGAAACGAGCTTGCCGTCGGGAAGCCCGGTGATCGCCGTGATCCAGCCGTCGCCGCCGCCGAGCATCGCATCGGGCGCCCGCATGCGGTCCCATTCGACGCGCGCGATGCGATCGACGCCGTGGAGGAGGAAGCCCTGAACGTGGCGGTTGAACTCGGTCACCATCATCGTCGCGTTGGAGCACGCGTCGGCCCGGATGCCCATCAGCTTCGCGAGCGAGATCACCGGAATGATGTTGCCGCGCAGGCTCGCCACGCCGTCCATGCCGGCGGGAAGGTTGGGCGCGCGCGTCACCTGCGGCGTGCGCGTGATCTCGCGCACCTTGAAGACGTTGATCCCGAAAATCTCCGGCGTCCCGAGCGAGAAGAGCAGGAGCTCCATCGTGTTGGAGCCCGCGAGCCGGGTGCGCGCGTCGACCGCCTCGAGCACGCTCGCGCCATCGTGGTAGTCCGCGCCGTGGTGGGTGGCAGGCATGGTCGTCGGCACCCGGGGTCAAGCGAGCTGGCGCGAGATCGCCGCGGCGAGCTTGGCCGGCTCGAACTTCGAGACGTATTCGTCGATGCCGACCGAATGGCCGAGCTGCTGGTTCGACGCGCCCGAGAGCGAGGAATGCATGATTACCGGCACGCCTTTGAAACGCTTGTCGGCCTTGATGCGCTTGGCGAGCATGTAGCCGTCCATTTCAGGCATTTCGACGTCGGTCAGCACGAGCTGCACCACGTCGCGCGCTTCGCGCCCTTCGGCGCGCGCGCTCTCGGCGATGCGTGTCAGCTCCTGCCACGCCTGCACCCCGTTCCTGGTCGCGATGTGCGCGACTTCGAGCGCGTCGATCGTGCTCACGATCTGGCTGCGCGCGATCGCCGAATCGTCCGCGAAAAGGACGGTGCGTCCCGCCGCGGGTCTCGGGCCGCTCGTCTTGTAGACGCTCGCCTCGGGCGCGGTTCCGGTGTCCGCGAGCAGCTGCTCGACGTCGAGCATCATCGCCAGGCGCCCGTCGGCGAGCTCGGTCACCGCGGTGACGAGACCCGACGCCTTGCCTGCGAGCATCTGCGGCGGCACCCGCATCTGCGACCAGTCGATGCGCAGTATCGTATCGACGGCTTCCACCAGCAGCCCCTGCACCTGGCCGTTGAACTCGGTCACGATCATGATCGCGGGCTTCCCGCCGACTTCCAGCCCCGCGTACTTCGCGAGGTCGATGACCGGCACGAGCCTGCCGCGCAGGCTCACCATCCCGGCGACCGCGGGCGGCATCTCGGGCGCGCGCGTCACTTCCGGGATGCGCATCACCTCGCGCACCTTGAAGACGTTGACGCCGAACATCTCGCGCCTGCCGCTCGCGCCGTCGACCCCGAGCGTGAACATCAGGATCTCGAGCTTGTTGGTGCCGGCGAGGCGGGTGCGGGCGTCGACGTTTTTCATCAGCTCGGACATGACTGAAACGGCGGGACCGTCAAACCGTCTTGAACTGCGCGACGTCCGAATGCAGGCGCGAGGCGAGGGCCTCGAGCTCGCGCGCGGTGGTGGAGGCCTGGGAGATCGCGGCGCTGTTCTCCTCGGTCATCTGGGCGATCTTCTCCACGTTGCGGGCGATGTCGTTGGACGCGGTGCCCTGCTCGGACGCGGCGGAGCTGATGTCGTTGATGCGCTCCATCGTGATGCGCGCGCCTTCGTTGATGCGGGCGAGCGTGGCGGCGACTTCCTCCGCGAGCGATTTGCCCTGCGCGACCTGCGCGTTGTTCGACTTCAGGTTCTCGACCGCGCGGCCGACTTCGCCCTGGATCGACTCGATCATGCCGGAGATCTCCCTGGTCGAAGTCGCGGTGCGCTCGGCGAGCTTGCGCACTTCGTCGGCGACGACCGCGAAGCCGCGGCCCTGCTCGCCCGCGCGCGCCGCTTCGATCGCCGCATTGAGGGCCAGGAGATTGGTCTGCTCCGCGATGTCGCGTATCACTTTCACGATGCTCGAGATGTCTTTCGAGCGCTGCGAGAGCCGCTCGATCAGCTCCATCGAGAGGCCTACCGATTGCGCGGTGTCGAGCATCTGCTCGGCGGCCTTGCGGGCGCTTTTCTCGCCCTGGGTGGAGAGCACGCACGCCTGCTCGGAGACGCTGCGGGTCTCGCGGGTGTTGTCCGCGACCTGGTTGATGCTGACGGTGACTTCCTCGACCGCGGCCGCGGTGGAGGCGGCGGACTCGGACTGCACGCGCGAGCTTTCGGTGATCTGGGTGGAGGCGGCCGCCATCTGGGTGGCCGCGGTCGAGACCTGCTGCGCATTCGCGCTGACGCGGTTCAGCGTCTCCTGCAGGCTCGCCATGAGGGCGTTGAAGGCGCGCGCCATCTCGCTCACTTCGTCCTTGCCGTGCACCGCGACGCGCTGGGTCAGGTCGCTCCCGCGCTGGGCTTCGAGCAGCGCGACTCGCATCGCCTCGACGGGCCGCCTGATGGCGCGGCTCGTGGTCAGGCTGAACCAGCCGAGCACCAGCGCGGCGATGAGGAAAGCGCCCGTCATGCCGTAAGTGAGCATCGTCGAGCGGTCGACGAACTGGTCGTACAGCATCTTGCCCCCGGCGTTCTCGAGCGCCTGCAGCCTGCCGAGATGCCCGCGCACGGTCTCCGACAGGTCGCGGCTGTCCTGGTGGGTGATGATCGTCTTCGCGGCTTCGCGGTCGCCGCGGCGCAACGCGGCGAGCGCGGTCTGCACCGTGGTGTTGAGCATGCGGTCCATGTCCTTGTGGGCGACCTCTACGACCTGTCGCTCGTCGTCCGAGAGGCCGTGATCCCTGTACGCGGTCCAGTTGCGCATGATGTCGTTCATGCCGTCCTCGGCCGATTTCACCAGGCGCGCGGTCTCCGGCGGCTCCTCGACGATCATCGCGTTCGCGAGCGACATGCGCATGCGGTACATGTCCGTGCCGATGGTGCCGATCAGCCGCGACATCTCGCTGTCGGCGCGCAGCGTCGTGAGGGCTGCGCCGTCGGTGCGCAGACCCGCCCACGCCAGCAGCGATATGCCGAGCAGGATCGCAAGTGGCAGCACGGCCATGATCTTCAGGCGCGTGGCAATGGTCAGATGGTTCATGTGTATCCCGGTAAATGAATGTAGCGGCTGCCGCGCGATACCCGCGCGGCAGTACAAATCTGTGCGTAATGAGTTACGGCGCCCAAACGCGAACCTTGAGCCCCAGAAACGTACGCCGCTCCTTTGCTGCGCTCCGGGCACAACGGCGCGCTTATGCGGCTACCGCCGCTGGATTCAATAACTTGCCGTCCCGGGGCCGGCCCCTCTGTTCGTCCGGACCCGGTTTTGTGTGAGGAATGTAGCAGCGCCGCGAGCGGCCGATTGTTCAAGAAGACGGGTGTTCGTGCCGTTATTCGGGGACGCCGCCTTTCCTGGACGGCCCCACCGAGCACGGAGCGGTATTCATGCACTCAGCCGAAGGCATCGTCGCCTCACCTGTAAATCACGAAGAGCTGCGCGTCCTCATCGTCGAGGATTGCGAGCACGATGCGCATCTGCTGACCCTGCAGCTCGAGCGTTGCGGCGTTCCGGTCATGCACCAGCGCGTGGACACCGCTACCGACATGAGCAAGGCGTTGCTCACCTCCGACTGGGACATCGTGATTTCGGACCATGCGATGCCCGGATTCAGCTCGCGCGCGGCGCTCGCGCTGCTCAAATCGACGGGCCGCGACATTCCCTTCATCGTGTACTCGGGGCGCATACCCGACGACGTGGCTACGGCCGTCCTCGGCGATGGCGCGACCGACTGCATCGTCAAAGGCGACGTCGCGCGGCTGCTGCCGGCGATCGAGCGCGAGCTGACCGGCTCGGCCGAAGGGGCTCCGGCGCGCGCGCCGAGGACCCCGCTTCAGGGCACCACTCTGCCGCCACGGGTCACCTCGGGCGACTACGACAGGCTCACGGGCTTGCGCGCGCGCGACGGTTTTCTGCGTCTCGCGCCGGGAGTCCTCGCGGGCTGCGCGCCGAACCAGCAGGCCGTGGTGTGCTTCATCGACTTCTCGCGCTTCACGCGCGTGAACGAGACTTTCGGGTACTCCACGGGCGACGCGCTGCTGGAGCAGATGGGCGCGCGCCTCAACGACTACGCGAAAAATGGCCTCGCGGCGCGCTTCGGCGGCAACGAGTTCGTAGTGTTCGAAGGCGGGCTGGCGAACGAGGACGCCGTCCACCGCTACGTGCAGGGGCTTTCGAAGGAGCTCGCGCACCCGTACGCGCACAAGGACCTCGAGCTGCACATTGCGAGCAGCATGGGGGTGAGCGTCTATCCCGACGGCGGCTCGACCCTCGCCGAGCTCGTGCTGAACGCCGAGACCGCGCTCCACCAGTGCAAGCGCCTGATGGGCCGCGACGCCTATCTGTTCTATTTCCCCGAGCTGAACCCGGTGCGCGGCGACCACATGCTGCTCGAATCCGCCCTGTCGCAGGCGCTGCGCCGCGGCGAGCTGCGGCTGCACTACCAGCCGTGCGTCTCGCTCGCCGACGGACGCGTCTCGAACGTCGAGGCGCTGGTGCGCTGGCAGCATCCCGCGCTGGGTCTGCTCGGTCCCGAGCGCTTCCTTTCGCTCGCGCACGAGTGCGGCCTGATGGGCGAGATCGACGGCTGGGTGCTGCGCGAAGCCTGCCGGCAGAGCAGCATCTGGCGCGCTGCGGGCCACACCGGCTTTTCGGTCGCGGTGAACGTGTCCGCGAACGAGTTCGGACACCCGCGCCTGCTCGGACGCGCCGCGATGGCGCTGCGCGAAACCGGCATTCCGCCCGACGCGCTTGAAATCGAGATCACCGAGTCGGCCCTCGTCCAGGACACCGCGACGACCATCGCGACGCTGCAGGCGCTTCGGAAAATGGGCGTGCGCATCGCGATCGACGATTTCGGCACGGGCTACTCTTCGCTCGCGTACCTCAAGCGCTTCCCGGTGGACATACTCAAGATCGACAAGTCGTTCGTGAAGAACATCGCGGTGGACCGCGGCGACGCGGCGATCGCGCGCACGATCATCAGCCTCGCCCGTAACTTCGACCTGACCGTGCACGCCGAGGGCGTGGAAACGCAGCAGCAGCTCGAATTCCTCGCCGACCGCGGCTGCGATCGCGTGCAGGGCTATCTCTTCGCACGCCCGGTGCAGGCCGCCGAGCTGCTGCCGCTGGTGCGCCGGCTGGAAGCCCAGCCGCACCGGGTGACGGTGCCCTGAGGGCAGTGACGAGTGACGGGTGACGGGAGACTGGGGACCGGTGACGAGTGACGAGTGACGGGTGACGGGGGCTAAGGTAACGCCGTGAGCGGCTTTTTCCCGGTCACCAGTCACTAGTCACTAGTCACCAGTCCCCGGTCCCCAGTCACCCGTCACCGCTTGTAGGACAAACACCTACACCCGGCCGTGCGGCAATTCACACGCCAAGTTCAGTGCAAGCCCAATTCAATCGGGCCGTCAAGCACGTCACAATTCGCTCCATCGTGAACGCCACATCCACCGGAGCCGCAGACGTGAAAACAGAACAGCTGATGAACGAGATTCGCGAAGCCAACCTGTCCTACCTCATGCTCGCGCAGAACATGGTCCGCGAAGACCGCGATGCCGCGATCTACCGGCTGGGCGTCGGCGAGGACGTGGCGAACATCCTCGAAAAACTGTCGTCCGCGCAGCTCGTGCGCATGGCGGCCTCCAACATGCTGCTGTTCCGGTTCCGCTTCGACGACAGTCTCATCGTCGACATGCTGAGCGACTACGGCAAAGGCAAGCTGATGGCCGGTTCGCACGCGGCGGTCCTGATGGCGGCGCAACCCGCCGCCGGCCTGGCCAGCTGAACAGACAACGACAACAGGAGGAGACAATCATGGCTGCTCGCAATAAAAGCGTGGTGACGGATGCGGACGAAGTACAACTGGCTGCGGAGCTCGCAAGGGCGGGCGCCAGGCTGCAGGTCCTGGAAACCGAAACGCACCTCTCCCGGGAGCGCCTGCTGCGTCTCTACAAGGAAGTGCGCGGCGTCTCGCCCCCCAAAGGCATGCTCCCTTTCTCGACCGACTGGTTCATGAGCTGGATGCCGAACATCCACGCCTCGATCTTCATCAATATCCACAATTACCTCGTCGCCAATACGCAGACCCGCGGCATACGCGCGGTGCTGGCGGCCTTCAAGCTCTACAACGAGCACGTGAAAACCCACGAGCTCGAGCAGGTGCTCTCCTTCACCCGCGCCTGGAGCCTCACGCGCTTCTTCGAGGCGAAGCTCCTCGATACCGCCCCCTGCAAGACCTGCGGCGGCAAATACGTGCTGCACGCGATGGACCTCCAGAAAGATTACGTGTGCGGGCTGTGCAACGTGCCTTCGCGCGCCGGCAAGACCCGCAAGCGGGCGATCTCGGAGAAAGTCGCCGCCGGGGTTCACCGCCGCGCGCCGACCGGTGCCCCGGGCGAGTTCCTGCTGCAGGCGATCATGACCCCCGCGCCGACGCTGCGCCAGGCCGCGCACGCCGACTAGACGTCATTCTGGTGAAAACCAGAATCCATTTTTCAGTTCGAGTGTTCACCGGAATTTGAACCGCCAAGGCGCCAAGACGCCGGAATTGCAAGGCAGAAATTGAACCGCCAAGGCACCAAGACGCCAAGGAACCTGTAAAGGTCGATAAGCGGTAAGAAACCCTCCAGGCCGGCGCGTGCGCCGGCCTTTTTATTTCTTGGCGTCTTGGCGGTTCGAATCGGCTTCGTTTTGCAGCCCACGGCCGGTTCAACCGAACTCTAAACTTCCCCCCCTCCGCGGTCGTTAACAGCACACGGCTTTTGCCGTGGGACGGCGGCGACCGGTTGCGCCGAACGGGTACTCATTCGGAGGTTGCACGCGTGCTGGTGATCGTAGGCTACATCGTCGTCATCCTGTCGGTCTTCGGCGGTTTCGCCCTCGCGGGCGGCCACCTTTCCGCGCTGCTGCAGCCCGTCGAGCTCCTGATGATCGGCGGCGCGGCGTTCGGCGCGTTCATGGTGGGCAACGGCGCGAAAGCGATCAAGGCGACGCTGAAGGCGCTGCCGCAGACGCTGAAGGGCTCCTCGTACACGAAAGTCATGTACATGGACCTGATGGCGCTCCTCTACGACATCCTCGCCAAGGTCCGCAAGGAAGGGCTGATGACGATCGAGAACGACGTCGAAGACCCCGCGGCAAGCCCGCTCTTCTCGAAATACCCGCGCATCCTCGCGGACCATCACGTGCTCGAATTCCTCACGGATTACCTCCGGCTCATGGTCGGCGGCAATCTGAACACCTTCGAGATCGAGAACCTGATGGACAACGAGATCGACACCCACCATCACGAAAGCGAAGTGCCCGTCCACGTGGTCCAGCGCATCGGTGACGGGCTGCCGGCTTTCGGCATCGTCGCAGCGGTGATGGGCGTG